>JALGXY010000146.1 GCA_029824495.1 Fimbriimonadia bacterium | reverse complement strand
TACGATCACGGCCTCATCCGACATCGCAGGCACATAGGCGCCGCCAGCGGTGCATGAGCCCATCACGGCAGCGATCTGCGGGATCTTGGCCGCTGACAGCTGCGCCTGGTTGTAGAAGAGGCGCCCGAAGTGGTCACGGTCCGGGAAGACTTCGCTCTGCATCGGCAGGAACGCTCCGCCAGAGTCGACCAGGTAGATGCAGGGCAGGCGGTTCTCACGAGCGATCTCCTGAGCGCGCAGGTGCTTTTTGACCGTCATCGGGAAGTAGGTGCCGCCCTTGACAGTGGCGTCGTTTGCGACGATGAGGCACTCGCGTCCGTGGACCCGCCCGATCCCGGTGACGAGGCCCGCTCCGGGAGCGGCGCCATCGTACATTTCGTGGGCTGCAAAAGTTGAAAGTTCGAGGAATGCCGAGCCTGGATCGATCAGCTCTTCGATGCGGTCGCGGGCGAGCAGTTTGCCTCGGTCCGTGTGCTTTTTGACCGCCCTTTCGCCTCCGCCCTGTTTGATCGTCTCAAGCTGGGATCGGTGCTCCGCGAGAATCTGCTCCATCGCAGCTCGGTTGGCGCGGTGCTCATCGTCGTTGACGTTCACTCTGCTCTGGATCGGCTCCATCGTTGTAGATATTACCGGCGAGGGGCTAAGCTGGGGTCATGATCCCCGTCAATGTTCCGGACAAGTGCCGCCAAATCGAGGCTCCCTGGTCGCCAAAGATCATTGCCGAGCTGAACGGCCAAGAGGTGAAGATCGCCCGGTTAGAGGGTGAGTTTGTCTGGCACAGCCACGATGTCGACGAGCTGTTCTATGTTCTCGAAGGACGATTTGTGCTGATGCTGCGGGAGGGAGTGATCCCCCTGAAAGAGGGGGATGTCTATGTTGTCAGGGCGGGGGTGGAGCACAAGCCGGTAGCCGCCGAGCCGTGCACCGTGATGCTGTTCGAGCCGGAAGGTGTTGTCAATACAGGCGATGCCGGCGGCGACCTGACCAATGAAGCTGAGCGGAATTAAGAGTCTCGCCGATAGACACAGCCTTCAGGGGCACCGACAAACGTCTTGCCAATCTTGCTCTTATCCATCACCGTCGAAATCACAAGCCCGTTGTGAGCCCCCAGAAGCTCGAGAGCCTTTGCGGTCTGCTTGGCGGCAAAAGTGTCATTCGAATGGATCATGCCTCTTGGCCTGGCGATAAGCAGAATCACATGGGCTGTGATCGCCTCATTTTTTGCGCTCTGGTTGTGAATGGCGTGCACTTCCAGAACGTCTGGAAGTTCGGCGCCCATCTTCAAGAGGTCAGATCTAAGATGATCTGACACCACCATAGGAGTCTGAATATCTTCCGGCTTAAGCTGAGACAACTGATTGAAGCTTCTTTGCCAGTCTTCTCCCAATGCCTGGGCTTTCAGAGATTCGTTTCTTGCTGCCTTGCTATCCCCAACAAGACTGTGGTACTCGGCCGACAACTCGTGCAGCAGGTACTTGTACTCCGGATTCAGCTCCGCAGCTTTCTGAACAAACTGAAATCCATCTCGATCGCCGTCTTCGAGCATGTAGTTGCCGGCAGACGCAAGAATCTCAGGAGAACCGGAGTGGATGCTGGCCAGCTCGATGGCGAGCTTCTTGCCCTCACTCCTGCTGTGCGCCGCCACAAAGGCCCCGAGGTACTCAACCGCCTCTTTCGCAGAGACTTGGCGCGGGTCAACCTCTTTCAACCGTTCAAACGCGCGTATTCCATGCTGAATCTCCTCGTGCTTGTGCTTCCAGGCTGGACCGATCTCCTCGAGAATCCGCCCCATCAAGGAGTCCAACATTTGTTGACGACTGCCCGTAACGAGCTCCTCCCAACAGGTCGCTTCCAATGGAGACACACGCTCCAATATCGCCTCAACCTCGTCTGACGCATGGGGATTGGCGGGAATACCGAGGGCTTCGACTCGCTCGCGCAGACTGGGGTGGGAATCTTCGTAGACTATCTCCTTTTTCAAAAGTCGCGTCAACGTCTGGGTGCGATCATCAGGCTTGACATCGGGAGCTTGAATCATCTCAGCAAAGTAGTCCTTAGGAGGCTCCTGTTCATCCTTTGCACGATCCCAATACGCCTGGTCATAGGGAGCGAATCGATGGACGTCTGCCATAGAACCAGCCTTGAGGCCAGCCCCTGCCACATCTGAACCAGTCTATAGGCCCGGTTGCCGTCCTGAACGTGAGCCTTTGAATGGTGGGCCAGTTCATGAGCCAGAACAGAGATCAGCTCCTCCCTTTTTAGCGACATCAAGAGCGGCACACCAATCACTACGTAGAGCCGCTCGCCGAAAATCAAGAACTTTGAGGCTGAACAGGCCATCGCATTTGGACTCCCTGTCAGCAAAACCTGATGGATCTCTGCTGTGTCCTGCTCTGCTCGAATGCGATCCAGATCTTCGAACAGGCTGGGAGCATCTTCCCGGGTCAGCTCAGCGCCTTTGGGGGCCTCAAACTTCACCCACATCGACATCAGCATCAAGATTGAGATGAAGCCAGCAAAGATGACGATCCTGACGCCGCCAAACTCAATGTAGCCGGTCGCAAGTCCCCAGACGGCAAACGCGAAAAGAGAAAGTGCGAATAGAAGGGCGAGCGAATAGGCGATGTAGCCGAAGATCGCAAACCTATTGATCGACTTCTTGTATTTTTCTGGCTGCTCTCGAATGAGGGTCTCAGATCGAGATACGATGCGTTCAAACTGCTCCCTTGTCATGTTTCCCTGCGCTGCTATTCTTGCAGACCCTGCAGCGAAAGTTCAAGATCGAGCGGTTTTAGGCAGCGCGTTCGATCTGCTTTAGAGGCTGCTTTGTCCAGACCTTAATGAACGGGGATGCCGCTCGGAACGCGCGGGTCTTAAACCTTGCTGACTGAGGCACAGTTCGCTGTAGTCCGCGGCTGGTCAGCAGCTCGGTCAACTCGTCAGCGATCTGATCCATCTCCCGGTTCTCCGCCTCACATATCAGGTGTGAGATGTAGCCGGCAGCGCTCTCATTGACTTCAGCCCGCAGCTTGTCTGACGAGTCTCGTCCAGCATCAACATACCGAGACAGCAGGTCGTCATACATCGTGAATGTCTGTTCGGCCACCGCCGGATCCAACTGCTCATCCATCTGGCCTGAATGATTGCCAGGGTGGGTGCGGGTGGCTCCAAGGGGTTCGCCCAAGAAGACAACATCACCTTCGAGCATCACTCTCAAATCGTAGTATTTGTCGTGGAATCGAGCTAAAGGCAGAGCCGCCCAACCGCCGATCGGGTCGACAAGAGACTTTCGATAAAGAGCCGTGTTCCCCCGGATGGAGTAGTTCGTAATCTCTGACCGAAAGACCTCGAGTCCCGGTCGAACCCAACTGGTCATGGCTGGCCAGCCACCCCAAGTGTCGTCGTTTTCGTCCATCCAGAGCGAGCGTGTATGGACCAGAGAGGCGCCAGGATTGCCTTCCATAGCGTTGACCGTCTTGGCAAGAAACTCCGGTGCGATCCAGTCATCGGAATCGAGAATCATCATGAACTCTCCTCGAGCTGAATCGATGCCTCGCTGGGTGGTCTTGACAATCCCTTGGTTCTTCTCATTTTGAGCCAGGTGAATCCTGGAATCCCAGCGTCGAATGTCCTCGACAAACTGGGCGCTCTCGTCGGTAGAAGCATCATCGACGACAATCCACTCCCAGTCTTTCAAAGACTGGGAGTGGACACCATCTGCAGTCCGATTCAGGAATCGGCGGTGGTTGTACAGAGGTGTGACGATCGAGACTTTCGGGCTCGAATGTGCCATCGCTATAGGAGATCATCGGTGGAATCCGTCCCAGACCTCAGGTAAGTTCACCTCATGCTCTCGATGCTCGCTGCAGCGGCAGCCGTCGCCACGCTAGACTCTCAAGAAATGAAGCAGCCGAATGTGCTTTTTCTGCTGACAGATGATCAGCGCTGGTCGACGGTCGGTGCGTTTGGCGTAGAGCCGGTGTTCACGCCTGCTATGGACCGGCTTGTTGCCGAAGGAACAACGTTTACAAACTGCTACATTCAGGGCTCGATGGGCGGCGCAGTCTGTGTTCCGAGCAGAGCGATGATGATGACAGGTCGAAAGCCCTATGACGGCACGAGGATTCCGCCCGAGCACGGCATGATCGGCGAGACATTTCGAGCTGCTGGCTACGACACTTTCAGCACCGGAAAATGGCACCAAGACAGGGCTGCCTTCAACCGCAGCTTCAACCACGGAGGCAACATCTACTTTGGCGGAATGCACCAGTACCATACGGGCGGGCACCGAACTCCTATCCTGACGGACTTTGACCCGAGCGGCAAGTATCCCAAGGAGCTGACGAAAACCTACTCACGTTTCTCGAGCGAACTGTTCGCCGATGCAACCGTCGACTTCCTCAGAAACAGGGACAGCGAGAATCCGTTCTTTGCCTACGTCTCCTTCACGTCGCCGCACGACCCGCGCCACGCGCCTGAGTGGTTCCAGTCGCTCTATCCTGACGAAGAGATGGATCTGCCCGAGAACTTTATGACCCTGCATCCTTTCGACAACGGGACGCTCAGGATTCGGGACGAAGATCTTGGCCCCTACCCCCGTACGAAAGAGTCTGTTAAGCGTGAGATCGCTCTCTATTTCGGCATGGTGACTGAAGTCGACTATCAGATCGGACGGATTCTGGACGAACTGGACCAGCTCGGCATCACCGAAGAGACGATCGTAGTTTTTGCCTCAGATCATGGGCTGGCTGTGGGGCAGCATGGCCTGCTCGGCAAGCAGAACGTCTATGAACATTCTGTCAAGCCGCCGATGGTTCTGCGCGGGCCTGGCATCCCTCAGTCCGAAAAGCGCGACACGTTCATCAATCTCCACGACATCAACCCGACCCTCATCGAACTGGCTGGGCTGAAGCCTGCGGACACGGTTGAGGCGAAGAGCTTCGCTGCCGCTGTATCTGATGCCAAAGTCGTCCACCGGGAGTCAGCTGCCATGGGCTACGCGTGGCACCAGAGAGCGCTGAGACGCGGCAAGTGGAAATTGATCGAGTACATGGTGAAAGGCGAGGCTTCACGACAGCTGTTTGATCTCGATTCAGATCCGTTTGAACTGCACAATCTGATCGATCACCCGCTGCACCAGAAAGTCGGGCGTGAGATGCATGCTGAGCTGGCTCAGATGCTGCGAGACCGCGGAGATGTGGTCGATATCGACAAGCCGGAATGGGGTGTTGATCAGACTATATCTGGCTGAGAATTGAAGAGCTTATGGAGCCTAAACCGAATCAACTGCCTGTATTCGCATCTCAGGAAGTTTTCGCTTCGTCAACAACTTCAGAAACGGAGTCCCGACCTTAAATGCTCGCGCTACCAGGCTGTCGCCAGTACGCCCGGTTGGATTGAGGCCCCTTTTCGCCAGAGCCTCCACCAGCAGTTCGACTGCTTCCTTGTCTCCCCTTTTCTGGGCTTCTTTCAGAAGGCCGACAACATAAGCCCGAATCATCAGTTGTGCCTCGTCTTTTAGGTCTTCAACTGAAAATCCTGGATCTTCCGGCAGTCGACTGATCAAATCATCATAAAGCGCAAACCGCTGCTCAATAAAGTCGGCGTCGAATTGAAGATCGAGCCTTCCAGATGAGTTTCTTTGGTGAGATCGATGGGCTCCCAACGGCTCATCAATGTAGACGACGTCGCCAAGCAGCATCGCTCGCAGGTCGAAGTACTTGTCGGACGACAAAACAAGGGGAAGTGTATCTCGGCCGCCGATCTCGTTGATAATGGAGACTCGATAGGATACTGCTGACGTTCTAATCGTGTATTTGATTATCTGTGACCGAAAAACTTCCAGTCCCGGCTTGGTCCAGCTTCCACCTTTCGACCAGCCTCCCCAAATGTTGTCTTGATCATCGAGATAGAACGCATGCGAAAAGACGAGAGCTGCATTTGGATTCGCTTCCATGGCTTCCACAGTTCGCTCGATCAACAAAGGGTGCATCCAGTCGTCAGAATCGAGGATCTTCAGGATTGAGCCGTTGGCAAGTTCAATTCCACGTTGGGTGGTTTTTGTAATGCCCCTATTGACGTCATTTCGCAGCACTCGAACTTTCTTACAAGATCTGGTCAAATCTTCAAAGTGCTCAACGCTGCCATCTGTAGAGGCATCATCAACCACGATCCACTCCCAATTTGAGTAGGTTTGATTGAACACACAGTCCGCCGTTCTCCTCAGGAATTCTCTGTTGTTGTATAAGGGCGTTACGATTGACACCAACTCGCGCGAATCGCTCATCGAATAAGAGCTTCGCGGCAAGACTCGTGCCAGACTCTTGTTGTTGTGTTGGTCCCGTGAAGATGCTAGACCCATTTACTTCCTCAACTGAAGCAACATCTGGTTAAGGACGTCAAAGCGGGCAAAACTCTTGGCCCAGGAACCAAAGTCAATTTCAAGCAGCCTGCAGGCTCTTTTTTCAACCCAAACCAGTACCACAAGTTGCGCGGCAAGCAGTGAGTACGCGGCACTGAGGATCCCCCAAACCGGAATTAGAATCCACGTAGCAGTAAGAGCCGCTCCTGCAGTCACAAGAATCATCGTTGTCATGCTCACATTTTTGTTCACTGCAGATAGAACAGTTGCCCCCGGTGACCAAAAATTTTGGACCCCCGCTGCCGCCAAGAGAACCAGCAAGAGATGTGAATCAAAAGCGACCTTTTGCCGTGAGAGTGCGCCAATCAACGGTTCACTCACAAAGAACAGTATCAGAAACAAGACAACTGTCACCAGTGCTACGGTTTGCCCCAGATTTCTATGCAGCCCCTTGGAGAGCGTTTTGTCCTTCCGTCCAAGAGCGGATGATAGTTCCACTCCTACTGGCGCGCTGATTACGGCTGCGGCCTGAATCAAAACTCGGCTGACCTTCCTCATGGTATCAAAGGCAACCACGGCCGCCTCTGTCCCCTGAAAGTGAATGACCATGAGCATTCCTTGCAGAGAAAGCCCAAGCCCTAAGGAATATGCCAAGAAGCTTAACGCCGGAGCAGTTAACGGCTTAAGCAGTGTTGCCGAGAATCGACGAATGCCATGCGCGATCCATGGCCTCCTTCGGTTGAGGTCAATGGCCATCATTACCGTTCCTGCAATGACAAAGGCAGAACTGGCTGCCGCATAGGCGACAACGCTTTGATTGACCACAAGCGCCCCAATTCCCCCAAGAAACGCAGCAAGTCGGGTCAGGTTGCTGGCCATCACTCCTCTTGCATAGAGTCCGTCGCAGCGATAACCCGCATTGATCACAACCCTCTGTTGCTGGGCCACAACTTGAGCCACGAGGCAGAGAACAATAACCTGAACCGATTGGGCGTCAATCTCATCAATCCGCAGGATCTGGTTGAGAGGGAGAGCAATGGTCAATGTGGTGACAACCACCAACATTAAGATAGATAGACAAGTGACTGCTGTCCAGACGGTCTGAAACACCTTGAGGGCTCCGTCTCTGTCTTCTCGGCCAACCCTCATGGTCATCTCGTTTGCCGCTGCAGTGCCGAAGCCGAGATCTGTCAGAGCAAGACTGGCAGGAATGGCTGACAGAACGAGCCACTCTTCATACCGACCGATGCCCCAGAC
>JALGXY010000145.1 GCA_029824495.1 Fimbriimonadia bacterium | reverse complement strand
GAAGGGGGCTCAGAACCTCAATCCCAGGTCTGTGGTGCAGACGTCCACGTCTGCACAAAGCCCAGGTTCAAGAAGACCCTCCACCCCCATCCACGTCGAACTCTCCCTATCGGAGAATTCTTTGGCGGACCCTCCCCTCCTCCCTATTGACAAAAAGAGGAGGGGGTATCTGGTCACCTCTCCCCACGTGAGAGAAGACAATGGAAGAGGGGGAACAGATTACTGATCCATAGGTAGGACTTCGATCTCGGTCTTGACCTTCGTCTTTCCAGATTTGATCTCAGCTGAATAGATGCCAGGCTCGACAAAGTGAGGCATCCACGGTTCCTGGCCCTTGTCGGCCAGCTTGAGCTGCTCCTTCGGCTCCAGATCCCAAACCACTCGGTTCAGACCCGGGCCAGCAGTACCCTTAAGGGTGCGCACAACGACTCCAGACGCGTTCTTGATCGTGACCGACACCTCATCCTCATCGTAGGTGTTGATCCAGTAGTTGATCACGGCGCCCTTGGGGCGATTCAGAGCGCGGAAGATCTGGTCGGTCCAGAGGCCGCCATATTCGCCGAAGTAGCGCGGCTTGGCCGGAACCACATCGAACACGTGAAGCTTGGCTGACATCGCTTTCTTTGAAAGGCTGCTCACCATGGAAGCGTCGTCCATCACCCAGATCGAACGGCCGTGTGTGCCGATGATCAGGTCCTTGGTCAGCGGGTGCTGCTTGATATCATCGACCGGGACGGTCGGCAGATTCTTGCCGTGCATCTTCACCCACGAACCGCCACGATTCACGCTGACAAAGATCCCCTGCTCGGTGCCGGCATAGATCACTTCTGGGTTGAACCGGTCCTCACGGACCACTTTCACGCTCCAGCCCTTCGGCAGATCGCTGGTGATGTCCTTCCAGGTTTTGCCCATGTCCTTGGTCATCAGGATCAGCGGGTCCATGTTGTCGCTGCGGTGGCCGTCGACACTTGCATAGGCCGTCGAAGCATTGTGGTGCGAGGCATCGATCCGGCTGACATAGAGCCCGCCAACAGCCTTCGGTGTAACATTCTTCCAATCCTTGCCGTTCTCGCTGACATGGATCAGACCGTCGTCGCTCCCAGCCCAGATGAGCCCTTTCTTGAGCTCAGATTCGGCCAGTGTGACCACCGTACAGTGAGTCTCTGCTGTCGATCCGACCGTGACCGCCTTGTCGATATTGTTAGTGGTCAGATCGGGGCTGATCTGCTTCCACTTGTCGCCTCGCTGGGTCAGTTTGAAGACATGGTTTCCGACCAGATAGATCGTCTTCGGGTCGTGCGGAGAGATGAAGAACGGGCTGTTCCAGTTGAACCGAACTCGGGGTTGGCCCTCTGCCGGAGCAGGTGCCACCTTTCGCTTTTCACCCGTCTTCAGGTTGATTCGCGTGATGTTGCCGCCCTGCCATTCGGCGTAGACAACATCTTCGTTCGTCGGGTCGAACTCTCCGTGGAATCCATCGCCGCCCAGCACGTGCTGCCAATCCGCGTTGGTGGTGCCAGCCTTTGGCGTGTCGTCGCGGTCGTTCGATTCGAGCGTGCCGCTGCTCGGTCCAACCCATGTGCCGTTGTCCTGAAGACCGCCGATCAGCCGGTACGGCTCTGAAAGATCGAACGAGACGTTGTAGAACTGACCGACTGCCATCGTGTTGAAGAAGACCCAGTTTTTCCCTTTGTCGAGCGTCTGATAGACGCCGCCATCGCTGCCGTTCACCACGTGGTCCGTGTCGTTGGGATTGACCAGCAGAGCGTGCATATCGACATGCATCTTGTCGCCGAATCCACGCCGGAAAGTCGCGCCTCCATCATCAGAAACCTCGGTGTACCAGCCGAGCTGGTAGACGCGCTGGCTGTCTTTCGGGTCGAAGTAGATCGTGCCGAAGTACCAGCCGCGCGGGGTGCGGACCGACATCCGTTTCCAGCTCGCGCCACCATCTTCGCTGCGGAAGACGCCGCCGGTCTTGCTTCGGTCGTCGCGGATGTCGGAAGTGCCGCCCTCTTTCGATTCGATGGTCGCGATCAGCACCTTAGAGTCAGAATCGAACACATCCATGCCGATGCGGCCGGTCTGTTTGGGAAGCCCTTTCGTCAGCTTCTTCCAGGTCTTGCCACCGTTGGTGGTTTTGAAAATGCCGCCCTTCTCACTGCCGCTTGTAAAGCTGTATGAGGTGCGCAGCCGAGCGTGCATGCAGGCGTAGAGCGTGTCGGGGTTCTCTGGGTCGATGTGGACCTCGCAGCAGCCGTGCTTCTCATCGATCTGCAGCACCGGCTTCCAGGTCTTGCCGCCATCGGTTGTCTTGTAGACGCCGCGCTCTTTGTTTGTGCCCCAAAGGTGACCAAGCGCCGCGACATAGCAGACATCGGGGTCTCGTGGATCGACCGCCATTGAGGGGATGTCATGCGTGTCCTCCAATCCGAGGTGGTCCCACGATTCGCCGCCATTAGTAGAGCGATAGACGCCGTTCCCCCAGCTCGAGGAGTTCCGGTTGTTCCCTTCGCCTGTGCCGACCCAGATGATCTGGCCCTTGCCCTTCTCGGTCTTCGCCTTCTTCGAGAGCTTCTTGTCGTCACCCTCCCAGCCCTTCCAGTCGGCGGGAGCATGCGCAACCTGAATCGCTCCGATACACGCGGTCTCTTCGTTGTCAAAGATCGGCTTGAAGGTTGTGCCCATGTTGTCGGTCTTCCAGATGCCTCCCGTGGCATAGCCGACATAGTAGGTCTTGCTGGAGTCTGGTTCGAAGCAGAGGGCCGCGACACGTCCTGCCATGAGCGCCGGACCAACACTGCGCCAATTGAGGCGGCGGAAGTCGTCGGAAATGAGTTCCCTTGTAGATGGCATGGCAGACAGTTTGCCACAGGGCAAGGTCGTTCTTGTACCCGCAGAGCTCTAAGCCAGCGTCAGTTTGACGGCATCCACCACTTTTGGCATCAGTTCTCGATCTGTCAGGCCGATCCGGATGTAGTCCTCGCCCAAGACCTCGCCCATGCCCACAGGCGTTCTCACGATGACGCCGAGTGATGCCAGTTCCGCCTGCCAGCTTGATGCTGATTTTCCAAGCGGGCACCTGATGAGCACTGCCCCGATGTAGCCGTCGATCACAGTCAAGCCGAGTTCTTGCAGTTCGTCGGCAAGTGCGCAGACCATCGTTCTGGTCTCGCGCCACCGATCTGCATGATAGTCGTGGTCGCCCAAGGCAGCGATCGCCGCAGACTGTGCTGCCGTGCCGATGATCCAGGGCGGGACCCCGGCCCTGATCTCTGTAGCCTCTTCGGGTCGGCAGACCAGATAGGCCACACGAGCCCCGCTGAGTGCATACGCTTTCGACATCGATTTCAGAAGGTAGATCCCCTCAGTTTCGGAGGCGGCAGATTCGATGCTCGATCCACTGGGCGCAAAATCGACATACGCCTCATCAACCCAGAGGGACGCCTTGGGCGGCAGTTCAGCTTTCAGATCGAGCACCTGATCAGCCCTCAAGACTTGGCCCGTCGGGTTGTTT
>JALGXY010000144.1 GCA_029824495.1 Fimbriimonadia bacterium | reverse complement strand
AGCGGATCGAACCATCCGGCTCTGTATAGCCTCGCAGGTGTGTGTTCGGATAGATGTCCCGAACGTAAGCCTCATTGAAGGACTTTACGCCGGTGGCATGCTGGTCTTTCGGACCGACAAAGTAGTCGACCGGCAGTCCGGCTTCCTTGACACCTCGACCGGAGCCTGAAACAGCTCCGACGAAATCGAATCGAACCACCTGACCAACCCGGCGATACCGGTCTAAATCAGATGATTGACCTGTGCTGCCTCCAGGGGCATCATCAGGATCAACTTCCTCGATCCGATAGTGGTCAAGGACGATGCCCGTATCGGACATCCAGAATTCAAAACCCTTTCCGCTGGCATGGAAACGAGCCTGATCATCCCATTGGCCGGCATTTTCGCGGAAACCTCCGCGAAGCATCTCCGTGGGCACAACACCCATCGAATGATTGCCGATCTCCTGGGCTACGCCAGAACTCGCAATGCCGACTGCTGCGGCAGCCAGACAAGTTTTTGCTGCGATCTTCACCTTCAGCTTCATTTAGAACCCACTCCACAGTTCCGCATCAAATGCCCCAAATAGGGCTCCCGACACAGAACGCTTCGTACGCCGTGACACTCTGGCCCGACGTTGAGCTAACAGTGTAACTCAAAATGCAGACGAAATGACAGGCCAAGAATGTTCTAGGAACGGAGAAAATTGCGAATTATCGCAGCAGAGAGCGTTTCGCAGCGGAAATCCGGGGGAAGCGGCCTTCTTCCCCCGGAAACAGTGAATCAGCTGCGGGTCGCGTCGATCTTCAATCGATCGGGCTTATTGCCGACCATCTGAGCCACGAGGTAGTTGAGCTTGGTGCAGGCCACCAGCTTCTTGAAGTTAACTTTGTCAATCGTATCGGTCGGCTGATGATAGTCAGGGTGGAATCCTGAGAACAGGAATGTCACCGGCACGCCTTTGCGCGCAAAGTTGGCATGGTCCGATCGAGAGTAGACGCCCTCCTGGTCGTACTCAAACTTCAGGTTCACGTGTCGATTCTCTTTCAGTGTGATTTCGTGGAGCTCCGTTGAGATTCGTTTTGATCCGACCAGATGAATCGTGTCTGTATTCTCTTCTGCCGTTTCATCATTGCTGACCTCGTTCCTGCTGATCATGTCCATCTGCAGGAGACAGACCATGTCCTCCAGCGGCATAAGTGGATTGTCCGCGTAGTAGCGCGAGCCGATCAGTCCAATCTCTTCGGCAGCAAAGCACATAAAGACAATGCTTCGCTTTGGCGGATTCTTTGCGAGGGCTTCGGCTGCAAGCATGACGCCTGCCGATCCCGACCCATCATCATCAGCACCCCAATAGACAACTCCGTTTCTGACACCGAGGTGATCGAGGTGGCTGCCGATGCCGATGTGCTCGTGTTTCAGCTCCGGATCAGTGCCTTCCAGAACACCAACAACATTCGGAACGCCGATCTCTTCACTCTTGGTCGTCCCGACGATCCTGTAGAGTCCAGTTCCCTTCTGCAGCGTGCCGGGCTTGGCATCCATCCAATCAGCGGAGACACCAGAGGCTTCCGCCAGCCTGTTGACAGCGCTTACTGTGATGCTTCCTCGAACAGCGCCATTAGACTGTCGTCGTGATGACTGGCCGGGGCGTGTGATACGCGGGTCATTGCTGACAGTCTCAACAACAGACAGGATCGCTGTGGCGCCCAACTGGCCCAACTGCCTTGAGAGCCTGAAATTGACCTGGCCGCTTACGATCACAACTCTGTTCTTTACAGCCTGAAGATCGGTGATCGCATTTACTGTCCGGTCAGCCGCCAGAAAAACGGGGAGCCCCGACGCCTTGATTTCTGAATCGCCAGCCGTCAGACCAAAATCTTCGCCGACCTTCAGTTTTATGCCGGCTGGACCAGTCAAGCTCGACTTGTCTGGATCAACGTATGACTTGATGAACGGGACGGGCTGGAGGTAGTCGCCATCAGCATCGATCGCCTTGAGGCCGATCTTCTTGAAGTGGTCGGCGACATAGGCAGCAGCTTTGTCATAGCCGGGCTGTCCAGTGCCACGCCCCATGCACTCAGGGCCCGCCAAGTAGCTGAGAAACTCGTTCGCCCGGGATTCAGTGATCAGATCAAAACCTGGCTTAACTTTTGTGGGAACAGGTACCGATCCGGGGTACTGAGCATACGCGGCAACAGCAGCCATGCTGATCGGCAGAATCGACAGCCGCAGAACTCGTGAAATTCGATGCATGGCCGTTCGTACCCGAATTAGCGCTCTCATCGCTCCGGCAATTGTGAAAAATCTCAAACGGGAGGCAGTGGTTTCTTAGAATGAAACCAGGAGTTGTCGAAAAAAGGCACGCCCATGAGTCGAGCAAACTGCTCCCCCGAAACGCGAAGCGCACCAGATCCGGCGTTGAGAGGATCACTCCTCTTGATGGTCTTTTCCTCCCTTGCAGCGATAAGCAGAGGCTCTCGTGATTCCTTCCAATAGAAGACCAGGCGATAGATCACCAGTCGGCCCGAAAGAGTTGGCACCGGATACTGCTCGGTCATCAAGACCAATGCATCAAACTCATCGATGCTTCCACGGCTTACGGTCTTTAAAGGCCCCTTCCCTTCCAAGCGAAAATAGGTTCGTCTTGCAAGGTCAACAACCATTCGCTCCGAGCTGAGCAGTGCCCAGACTCCACCAAGACCGACCGCCGCCCAGACCCAGAATGGAA
This sequence comes from Fimbriimonadia bacterium, assembly GCA_029824495.1. Classification (GTDB taxonomy): domain Bacteria; phylum Armatimonadota; class Fimbriimonadia; order Fimbriimonadales; family Fimbriimonadaceae; genus JALGXY01. The sequence goes on along the minus strand of JALGXY010000144.1, from coordinate 817 downwards.
ATCTACCGATCACAGGAAGAGCCAGCACGAACCTACTGAAGAGCCAAGCAGGCACGGCAAGCAGACAGCAGGCGACGAGGATGTCATGCCATAGGGGTGGCCCAAAGGCCAGCCTGGTCTCTCTCCATATCCGGCCGGACAAGGGCATTTCAAGCCCGACCTTTCGGCGGATTCGGCCAGGACGCACCTCTCCATGAGAATCCGATTCGGTCGCCATCTCGTCCAGAATAGCTGATGGGCTAGGCCCGGTGAATCGATCCTTACGCCAACACTCTCTTACCTAGAGCAAACAGATGGAAATTGCAGGATATCTCGCAGCCGTGGTGATCGGCCTAACTCTCGGCTTGATCGGCGGCGGTGGAGCGATCCTCACCATTCCAGTCTTCACCTATCTGTTTATGGTCGACAAGACCGATGCCACAAGCTATTCGCTGTTTGTTGTGGCTGCCACGTCAACCGTCGGTGTGCTTCTTTATCAAAAACGGGGCCTGATCGACTGGAAAGCAGCACTGATGTTCGCTGTTCCAGGCATGGTCGCATCCTATCTATTTAAAGCGCTCATCATGCCGGCAGTGCCAAAGACTCTGGTCTCCTTCGGCAGCTTCACCTTGGAGAAGGGGACAGCGTTAATGGTGCTCCTCTCTGTCCTCATGTTTGTCACTTCTGCCTCGATGATCAAGGGGAAGAAGAAAGACCTGAAGTTTGACGGAGAGTTTTCAAAGGCTGACATGGTCAGGTTTGGAGCAGCCGGTTTTGCGGTCGGCTCGCTGACGGGTCTGTTGGGCGCTGGAGGAGGATTCATCATCGTCCCGGCCCT
>JALGXY010000143.1 GCA_029824495.1 Fimbriimonadia bacterium | reverse complement strand
GGCATTCCGGCAACGACCTGATCGTCAGGACCGATGCAGCCGCGAAGGAGGCCATTCAGCTTCTCAGAGAAGGCCGCCTCGGTAGAGCAACTTTCCAGCCCTTATCGCTGGTCTCCCCGAAACAGCCGCCAGAAGAGATGTTTGTGGCTGCCAACAAACCGGGTGTCATCGGAATCGCGGCAGATCTGGTCGACTGCGATGATGAGCACCGCCCTGTTATCGAAAGCCTCCTTGGCAGAGTGCTCATCGTTGAAGACCTCGACGCCAGCCTGAAGATCGCCAAGACCCGAGGCTGGAATCGACTGGTCACCCTGGATGGAGAGACGGTCCATCACTCTGGAGCTGTTACCGGCGGCGAGTCGAAGCGCCAGCAGCACGGCATTGTCCAGCGCCGGTCAGAGCTTCAAGAGATCGAGGACGAGGCATCCGCTATCGACAAAGAACTGGCCGGACTTCAAAAGAAGGTTGATAGTCAAGACGAGATTCGCAAAGACCTGAATGGCCGCATTGAATCCGCCCAGAAGAACCTTCATGAGATTCAGGTGGAAGAGAACGAGGCCAAGACATGGCTGCTCGGTCTCCAGCACGAGCGCGTGGCGACGGAAAAGAGCAGAACTCGCTTGGAATCTGAGCTTGAGCGGCTGACGCAGGTCGGCGGAGAGGCGGTCGCCGCGGTCGATATCAAGAAGCTTGAGGAAGACCGTGACGCTGTCATGAAACAGCTCGCTTCTAAGTCATCTGATAGCGAACAGGCTTCGACACGCCTAAAGGAGGCGACCGACAGAGCGCAGGCCTCGGCTGACAGGTTTACTGAAGCGAAACGGCGACTCAAGACGCTTAAAGAGGACGACGAAGTACGCGCCGACCGAGCTAAGCGACTCGCCCCAGATCGAGCAGCCTTCCAGGCTCAGGTCCAGGAATCAAATCGACTTGCCGCAAAGCTTCAAGATTCCGTGACTGCAGCCAGCGCCGAGATCGCCGAAGGCACAAAGAACCGAGCTGAGATGCAGGCTGAAGCCGCAAAATCAGCCGAAGAGGTGAAGCGAGCTCGTATCGCCTCAACGGAGTGCGCAGAGGCTGCCAGCAAAGCCGAGATCGGCAAGGCGAGGGCGGACAGCAGAAGAGCCGCCGCAGCTGAGCGGATGCTCGACGAGTACGGCGTCAGCGAAGATGAGGCACAGGCGATGGAGCCAGAGATGGAGGTGCCGAAGGATGCTCAGAGAATCGTCAGCCAGCTGAGACGTGAACTGCGAGGGATGGGCGAGGTCAACCTCGGAGCAATTGAGGCCTTCGATCGTCTGACCGAGAGGTTTGATGAGCTGACGAATCAGTCGGAAGACATCAACGCCGGCATGGCCGAGATCGAGACCGGCATCCGAGAACTCGACAAGCTCACAAGAGATCGATTTGAATCCACCTTTGCCGAACTGCAGGTCGCGTTCGCAGACATGTTTAAGCTCGTCTTCAGCGGCGGAGAAGGGAAGCTGTTGCTGTCTGAAGCTGAGAACTCGCTCGACGCTGGTGTTGAAATCGAGGTCACGATTCCGGGCAAAAAGCGACAGCGACTCGCTCTACTTTCTGGTGGTGAGAGAGCTCTTAGTGCGCTTGCATTCCTCTTTGCGCTTCTGAAAGTCAAGCCGACGCCGCTTGTTGTTCTTGACGAGGTTGATGCCCCGCTTGATGGCCGCAATGTCGAGCGGTATGTGAATATGCTCAAGTCGTTCACAGATGAAGGCATACAGTTCATTCTGGTCACGCACAACCCACGCACCATTCAGTCGGCGGATGTCTGGTTTGGTGTAACGATGCAGGAGCCTGGTGTCAGCACGGTTGTGCCATTTAAGGCGCCCGGCGACGCCGAGAAGCAGGCCGACAAGAATGGGGTAGCACAGCCAGATTCTCAAGCAGAGCTAGAGCCAGCTGGGGCTGTCTAGCTGCGATCAGGTGCCGTAGAGCCGATCGCCGAAGTCGCCCAGGCCAGGGAGGATGTACTTGTTCTCGTCTAACCCTTCGTCGATCGCCGCCGTGACGATCTCTACGTCTGGATGATCGTTCAAGAACCTCTCAATGCCCTCAGGAGCAGAGACGACAGAGATCATCAAGATCTTCTCTGGGTTCTTCTCTTTGATCAGCGAGACCGCCTGCGATGCCGACCCGCCGGTTGCAAGCATCGGATCGACGCAGACCGCCCATCGACCGGTCATGTCAGGAAGCTTGCAGTAGTAGCTGGCAGCTTCAGCTGTCTCGTGGTTCCGCTCTAGACCGACATAACCTACGCTCACCTCAGGGAAAAGCGCCAACGCTGGTTCGAGCATCGCCATGCCCGCACGCAGGATCGGAACAACCACAAGGCTGACACCGAGTTTCGACCCTTCTGTCTCCTGCATCGGGGTCTGAACAGAGACCGATACTGAAGGCATATCGCGAAGTCCGCTCAGCAGAAGAAGCTGGGAGAGCTGCTTTGCGTATCGCCGGAACTTCTCCGGATCCGTATCAGATTTTCTGAGCAGAGTCAGAAGGTGCTGTGCGAGCGGATGATCGACGGTCCGAACGGCCATATCTTAATGGTGGCTCATTTTTGGAAGTGGTAATCTGCCCGTCCTCAATGAAGAGTCGCAAAAAGCCTGTTGCAGGACTGATTCTCGCTGCCGGAAAGGGCACGAGAATGAAGTCGGAACTGCCGAAGTGTCTTCATGAAATCTGCGGTCGACCGATGGTCGAGTGGGTGGCCCAGGCCATGAAAGAGATCGGCATCGAACGGCCGGTCATCGTGATCGGACACGGCGGCGACCTGATGCGAGAAAGATTGGGCGAGGGCTATGACTACGTTGTCCAGGACCAGCAGCTCGGAACCGGCCATGCGGCGATGGCGGCATCTGAGGTCTTTAAGGACTTTCAAGGCTCGCTGGTCGTCGCTGCTGGGGACACCCCTCTGCTGACGTCTGAAACCCTCGGCCAGCTGCTCGACAAGCACGAAGCGAGCAGTGAAACCGCCTCGATGGCCTACTGTCAGCTGGATGATCCGTCTGGCTACGGTCGAGTGATCGTCGACAACATGGGCCGAGTTGAGGCAATTGTCGAAGAGAAGGACTGTTCTCCCGCCGAACGTCGTGTCAAAGAGATCAATCCTGCGCTCTATTGTTTCGACTGCAGTACGCTCTTTCGACTGCTCCCTGCCATTCGAAATGAAAATAAGCAGGGCGAGTACTATCTGACCGACATTGTAGAGTCGATCAGAACTGAAGGAGGTCAGGTCGAAGGTGAGCTTGTTCCTGATTTTTCGGAATTTCTGGGAATCAACAATCGGTGGCAGCTTGCGGAAGCTACTCGGATTATTCAACAGAGAATTCTGCACGACCACGCGATGAACGGCGTCACCATCGTCGACCCGAACTCAACCTATATTGAAGGTGAGGTTGAGATAGCCATTGACACGGTCATTCACCCGATGACAGTTCTGGAAGGAAAGACCAAGATTGGTGCGGATTGCCAGATCGGCCCGAATACGTGGATCAAGAATTCAGACATTG
>JALGXY010000142.1 GCA_029824495.1 Fimbriimonadia bacterium | reverse complement strand
GACGTCTCTTTCAGTGATGTTTGGCAAAGCCTTGCATTCGTTTGTTGTGCTTCTAGCGCTTGTCGCGCCTGCGGCTCTTTCCGCTCAGACCCGCACGGCTGAGATTCGTGCAGGTGATCGGCTTGCCTTGACCTGCCCCGAGGAGCCGTCGCTGAACAAGATCTACAGCGTCAGCAAAGACGGACGCCTGATGGTGCCGTTCTTGGGCGGTGTCACTGTTGCTGGCAAAACGGCAGCGAGCGCGGCGAAGATCGTCTCCGAACGACTCGTATCTCGTGGCGTTCTGACAACGGCTACTGTCACGTTGGTGTTTGCCGAGCGTCGGCAACCGACAACGAAGCCAGATGAGATCAAGACCTCGCACAAAGTGATCGGAAAGGTCAGAGTGAGAGGGGCCGTCAAAGAGGATGCTGAGCTCGAAATCACAGAAGGCTCACGGCTTGCCAACGTGTTGACCAGGGTCCGAGTTGAACCTGATGCCGACGTCTCAAAGATTCAGATTCTCAACCAGAGCGGTGATTCGATCCAGGTCGATTTCATCAGCTTCAATCCGGCGACCAACGCGATGAACCCTGTTTTGAGGGCGGGCGACCTTATTCATATTCCCAAGAAGGCTGTCGGCTCATCGACCACAACCCCGGTCGATAAGCCCGATGTTAAACCGGAGGTCAAGCCGGAAGTGAAGCCGGAGGTCAAGCCAACCGAGAATCCAGCTCCAGCCCCAGTTAAACCTCGCCCGAGCCCAGCTAGCACTACGATCTTCGTCATTGGTGGTGTCACTCGACCAGGCGGCGTTGTCTGGCGCGAGGGGCTCACAGTAAGAAACGCCATTGAGGCAGCCGGTGGATTCTCACCGAAAGCCAACATGAAGCGCGTTCGGATCGAGCATCCCAAGCTGGAAGCAAAATTCTACGATCTTACGGTCGGCACAGTCGATGCCCAGATCAGTCCAGACGACCAGGTGATCGTTGAAGTGGTGGATCACCGAAGGTACTTGAGAGTTGAAGGCGCTGTTAAGAGTCCTGGCCTGATCCCTTATCACGACGATATCAGCCTAACTCAGGCGATTCAAGAGGCCGGAGGATTCAAGAATTCCGCTGTCAAAGAAAAGGTGTCCGTTCTGCACCAGGGGCAGACAACGAATCCCAATTTCATCAGCTACTTTGAGATCGAGCAGGGGTATCGTGGGGAGCCTGAGCTGCAGCCGGGCGACATTATTCAGGTGGGCGAAAAAAGCCGCAAGCCGACGTTGGAACAGATCGGCCTTGGAATCCTGCTGCTCATCTTTATCTTCTGATGTCAAAGGTGCCGAAATGGGATCGAAGCAAGGGTCGTCCTGAGCCGATTGCCGCCCTGAACAGGGTCAAAGAGCTTGAGAACAACGAGCCGCTTGTCAAGGTCGACGAAGCCTGCCCGAGTGTGATTCTTCATCGCGAGACAGTGATCCCCTACGTTCGTGAGGGTGTGGCTGAAAGGATGGAGGCCGCTGCAAAGAGCCTCCCTGATGGGATTCATCTTGGATTGATGGACGCTTGGCGGCCCTTTATCCGTCAAGTCAAAATCTACGAGTGGTTTGAGGGCTGCACTAAAGAAGCATTTCCTCACTTGAGCTATCCGGCCCTACGTCGAAAAGTCTGCCGATTTGTAGCTCCAGTGGATCAGAAAGCCCCTCCTGGACACTGCACCGGCGCAGCGGTCGATGTGGTTTTGGTCAGCAAGGACAACGAGCCGTTCGACATGGTCTCGCCTTACACCCGTCTCGAGGCTGCACCGACCTACACCTACGGCCTTTCCGATACAGCACGGTACAACCGAAATCTCTTGGCAGACACCATGCTCGAAGCTGGCTTTTCGAACTGCCGCGACGAGTATTGGCACTACTCGTTCGGAGATGCGGGCTGGGCAGTACGCCTGGCGCTTGACGAGTGCATCTATGGCCTCGTCGAACTCGATGAGACGATTTGGAAGGCCAAACAGCGGGTCTGGGAGAAAGCTATGTCAGAGCGCCCTAATCCGTACTTAGAGGCTCCTTCGTCGGCTTGAGCCAGTCTTTCGGGACGATTCCCCCGGTCGGCGCCCATCCTTTGGGTGCGATGACAATCGTGTCAAGTTCGATGCGTGCTCCGGTCTCGGCGTCGCAGTTAAGCGTGAGCAGATGCTCGCCTTCAGGAAGCTCAACGTCGCCCAATTTGTACCAGGCCAGCTCGTCGCCGTAAGGAGATCTCGGCTGATCGGATGACCTCAAACTCTGCGCTGCACAGGTCACCACAATATTGTTGCGGCTTCCAGAAGGGATTCGCCCAGAAACCCAAATTTCAGAAGGACCAGGAACCCGCGGGGTGAACTGGAATTCGAGCTGGTAGCCGCCTTCGGGCGGCGAGAGAAGCGTTGTCAGGGCCAGTGTTCTGCCGCCTGTTGCACCCGCACGTTCAACAACTCCGCTGAACGTATTCTTTCGGACCTTTTCAGCCTCGACCCACATAAAGGGGGCGGCTTTGACAGCCATCTCTTCGAGCATGGTCATCATCGAGATCAATGAAGAGCCTGGCGAGATGTTCCAGTTCTTGACCGCTGTAATGAAGTCGAGCTGTTCGCTGCCGAACGGCTGGACGAGACCAGCGTAACCGTTGAGCAGCGTATCAACCTTTGCAGAAGTCTCCTCCCACGACTGAACAGGGGCGGGGACGTCCTGCGGGCTCATGAACAAGATCGGCGTCGCGGTCAGAGTAATATCGAAATCATCTCTCCGCCGCCGGATGTTGGGGTTCTGGATTCCCAGCGCGCGCACCTCTAGAGTCTTTGGATTAGACATCTTCATCTTCACCCGCTGCTCGCCTACAGTGGACCAGACTGCAATGAAATTCTCCGAGAGGCCGATATAGCGGTATCCCATCAGTCCTGCCCCAAAATTAAGGGTCTGCCCCTGCTCTTTGCGAGGCAGCCAGAACACTCCTGGCGCGACCCGGCCAGGGGCGCACGGATACCAGGCTGCCAGCGGGAAGTAGAGTGGCTTCATCGGGTCTGACACTGGGCTTCCGGTGCTCGCCCTCGCTGCTGCTCCAACGGCGGCAATGCCCTCCTCCGTCGATGAGCTGAAGTAGCACTCGCTCACACCCATCGTCATCAGTTCACCAGCCACCTGGGCTGGAGAGGGAAGGCGATCAGCCTCAAGGTCAAATGTCAGATTCGTAGCAACTACGCGCGGCTTTTCAGCGGTGGCTAATGAGGAGCTGAGAGGCCTGCTGACACCGTCAACAGCATCCAATAGGCTTCGAACGGTCACCGATGCACCAATGATATTGAAATGGCTCTTTTCAGACTGATACGGGCCATCCCAACCCACCCACTCTTGAGCGACTGAACCACCTGCCATCTCTCGTATCGACTGAGCAAGCCTGTCCATTCGGCGGGTCATGGTTGCCTTGACCGCATCATGAATGTCGCGCCAAGCTGCAGACAGGAGTCCATCAACGTTGTAGAGCCGGTCGGTGGCTGGATCCCAAAGTTTGGAGACCCCACGCTTCTCGCGCCAAAGAGGCACGAGTCGAGACAGATGCTGCAGAGTCTTAATATCGTTCGAGCCGACGGCCCAAG
>JALGXY010000141.1 GCA_029824495.1 Fimbriimonadia bacterium | reverse complement strand
TCGACGTTGTTGGTTTCGTGGTCCGCAGTGACGTGAATCGGCAGGCCACTCTCGCAGATACAGCCACCGTAGAAGTGGGCCGAAACCTGAACGACGGGCACAGAGACAGCGATTCGATCATCGACAGCCGCCAGTATGAATGACTGAGTGCCTCCGCCTGAGGCTCCTGTGATCGCGATCCGATCTGGGTCGACGTCGTCGCGGGACTGCAGGTAGTCGACGATCCTCATGCTGGTCCAGAGCTGAAGAGTCATCGCCTGAAGACCGTCGTGATGCCACCCTTGCATGCCGCTGTCTCCATAGCCGATCATGTCGTAGCCGAAAACGATCGCTCCCATCCGCGCCAATACAGCCGAACGGCTCTGATTCGCTGGGCGAAACCGGCCGCCGCCATTCGGTTGTCTGCCGTGGCCGTGGGGGCAGAGGACGGCTGCGAACGGGCCGTCAAACCCAGTTGGCACATAGAGCGATCCGTAGGCAAAGTAGCCGGGAGCAACCTCCAGGGTGATCGATTCGACGCTGTAGCCATCGTACTCGCGAAGCGAGTGAATATTGGGGTTGAGTGGGGTCCGTTCTGGCAGTGGATTGAGCCCAGTTCCGTCGAGAATCTTGCTGCGGATCAGGGCGGCTCTCGCGGACCACTCTTCGCTGGTTGACCAGAGACTGCGGTACCGATTCAGGTCATCGACGGCCTGAGGTTCTGTCCGAGCGTAGCCCTGCCGGAGCTGGATCTCTTGGGCAGGTTGGGTCATGAGCGAGGCAGCAAAAATGAGCGAGATCACGGGAACACCATTCCGATTATGCCGACTTCTCTCTGGCGGAGTGACGTCACACGACCACACTCTCCCTAAGCTTTGTGAGAGGGAGTATTCCCCCTCCTCTTTTTGTCAAAAAGGAGGAGGGGGTAGGGGGTGGAGGTTCCCCTGTGCAGACTTGGACGTCCCGCACCACAGGAATAGAGTTCAAGCCCTCCGAAGTACTTGCAGAAAACGAAAACAGGGCCGCGGGGAAACCCGCGGCCCTGCCAATCCTCGGTAAGGATCAGATCACATGTTTGCGATGATCGCGTCGCCGAACTCGCTGCACTTCAGCAGCTTTGCGCCATCCATCAGCCGCTCGAAGTCGTAGGTGACTGTCTTGGCCGTGATTGCGCCTTCGACGCCTTTCACAACCAGGTCTGCAGCCTCGTTCCAGCCGAGGTAGCGGAACATCATCTCACCGCTCAAGATCACCGAGCTCGGGTTGACCTTGTCCTGGCCGGCATACTTGGGAGCCGTACCGTGGGTCGCCTCGAAAATCGCGTGGCCGGAGTTGTAGTTGATGTTTCCACCCGGTGCGATGCCGATGCCGCCGACCTGCGCTGCGAGAGCATCAGAGATGTAGTCGCCGTTCAGGTTGAGCGTCGCGATGACCGAATACTCGCCGGGGCGCAGGATGATCTGTTGGAGCATCGCATCGGCGATCACGTCCTTGATGATGATGCCAGCGCCGGGCTTGCCTTCAGGAATCACATGCCACGGGCCTCCGTCCAGCTCGACAGCACCGAAGTGCTTGACCGCCGTCTCATAGCCCCAGTCGCGGAAGGCGCCTTCCGTGAACTTCATGATGTTGCCCTTGTGGACCAGCGTGACTGACGGCAGGCCGTTGTCGATCGCGTACTGAATCGCGGAGATCGTGAGCCGCTCAGTGCCTTCAGCAGAGACCGGCTTGACGCCGATGCCAGCCGAATCCGGGAAGCGAATCTTCTTGAATCGATCGTGGAAGTTGGTCTTGATCAGGTCGATCATCTTGGCGTTGTCATCTGAACCCGCCTCGAACTCGATGCCCGCATAGATGTCTTCGCTGTTCTCGCGGAAGATCACCATGTCGACATCCTGGGGAGCCTTGACCGGGCTCGGCACACCAGCGAACCAGCGGACTGGTCGCAGGCAGACGTAGAGGTCGAGGATCTGCCGCAGAGCAACGTTGAGCGATCGAATGCCGCCGCCAACCGGGGTGGTCAGAGGGCCTTTGATGCCGACCAGGTACTCGCGGAAGCCTTCAAGGGTCTCGTCCGGGAGCCAGCTTCCGGTCTCGTTGAACGCCTTTTCGCCAGCGAGAACCTCTTTCCATTCGATCTTCTTGCTGCCGCCGTAGGCTTTCTCTACTGCCGCGTCGAGGACGCGAACGCTGGAAGCCCAAATGTCCGGGCCGATGCCGTCGCCTTCAATGAAGGGGATGATCGGGTCGTTGGGGACATTCAGCCCCGCGTCGGTCATGGTGATCTTGGTGCCCATTGCTGGTACGGAATTCTACCAAGCCCTGAATCGGGGCCTAAGCCGCCGCTAGTCCCTGTCGAATTTGACCTCGAGAATCGAGACAAGAGTCGGCTGCTCTTCGGCCACCACGTCCCGATCAAGCTGCACCACCGGCTGATGGAACAGATGCAGCTCGCCTTTGCGCCGCCAGACCACCCGGTCATAGGTCGGCTCCCAGTGGCCGACGCCCTTCTCGGTGATGAGATCCTGTGACCAGCTCCCGTTCTGCTTGGACAGCAGCACAATTCGGTCACCGAACTCTCTGTCTCGGTACACAACCAGCGGTCCGTCCTCGCCAAGCATAACCTGCGGTCTCGAAATCGGTGGGCCGCGGGTGCCAAAGCCTCGCAGCGTGAAATCGAGGGTACGACGGCTCGCCTGCTCTGTTCTCCATCCATCGTCAGTCAGCGTCACGACCATGATCTGGGGAGCAGCAGCACCCTCAGGCCGCCAGTAGCTGGTGATGATCGGCCGCCCGTCTGGACCGACGGCCATCGAAGTCTGGTTCATCAGCTCAGACTGCTGAGGGATGCGTGAGACGACCTCAGCATTAGCCTGGTTGATCTTGCCTTCATACGAGCTTCCATCCGATCGCTCCCAGGTCAGTCCTCCATCGCGGCTGACCGCATAACAGAGGTCGTGGTTGGTCGCGACATCGCCTGTCTCTCGCCAGACCCAACTCAAGTGGATTGCGCCGTCGGCATCGACGCAGGCCTGCCAGTAGGCGTTGCGTTCTCCCTCACCATCGATGAGGTTTGTGTGCAGTTGTGCCCAGGTTTGGCCTTCTAAACTATATCGTTTCAAGGCGAGATTGCCATTGCCAGAGCTGCCGTCACGATAGAAGAAGATCAGCCCACCATCGGCCATGTTGAAGAATTGAGGATAGGTGACATTGCCCTCTGCCTCACCGTTCATCGGGCCTTTCGCACGCAGCTCAAGTGACCCAGGTGCCACACCCGTCGCGTATCTCAACGGATGCCCGTGATGATCCCAGGAGACATGCAGCAGGCCGCTGCCGTCGACCGCCATTGAGATGCCATTGTGGGCGTCGGCCACATTCCCCTTGATGCCCGTGTTGTGCTTGGTCCAGGTGCGCATGCCATGCCGCCGCTTGGCCAGCACCATCTCGCCGTCCGGGTTGTAATAACCGGTGTATTGCGTGGCCCCGTGGCTGGTGACCGAGGCCTCGCGGAACACGGTCGTATTGACCGAGTTCTTGGCCCAACCGTAGCCGACCGGAACGAAATCGGTCTGGATCGAAGCGGTGAGAATGGCGGCGAATATCATCTCAGGGTCTCAAAGACTTTGTAG
>JALGXY010000140.1 GCA_029824495.1 Fimbriimonadia bacterium | reverse complement strand
GCCTCAACAATCAGTCGGGCGCGACCTACAGCAACGCCAAACTTAAGCTGCTTGCCGGCGATGTCCAGCGAGCCACACCACCACCCTCAGGCCGTGTTATGCGTGCCGCGGCTGGTGCAGAGTTCGCGGCTGATAAGGGCATGTCCGAAGAGCAGTTCTCCGAGTATCACCTGTACACCCTTGGTCGACCCACCACGGTGGCCAACCGAGAGATGAAGCAGGTGTCGCTTCTGGAATCTGAGAAGATCCCTGTGACCAAGAAGCTGGTTGTCGACGCTATGCGCAACCACCGCGGCTGGCGTCCAAATGAGGGCCAGGTCGGAACTGGAGTCATCAAGCCTCTCGTCCTGTTTGAATTCGAAAACGACAAGAAGTCGAACATGGGCATGGCTCTTCCAGCGGGCAAAGTCAAGGTGTTCCAGCCAGATTCATCAGGCTCCCTTCAGCTCGTCGGCGAGGACTTCATTGACCACACGCCAAGAGACGAGAAGATCACTCTCACTGTGGGAAGATCTTTCGACATTCGAGCCGAACGAAAGCGCACTCACTTCTCCTGGATCATGGCGGGAACCAAGCGAACCGGCACCAGGCAGTCATTTGAGATCGAAGTTCGAAACCGCAAAGAGTCCGCCGAGACCGTGCACGTCTACGAACGACACTGGGGCGAGTACGAGATCAGCCAGAATTCGCTCTCTTACGAACGGCCTGAAACAGACACGATCATTTTCGAAGTCAAGCTCAAGCCGAACGAAGTGAAGAAGATCACCTACACGGTCATTACAAAGTTCTGACCATTTTGGCCCTCTGACAGATGTCTGTCAGGGGGCCAATTTTTCGGTTGTCTCGGCGGTCATCGAGAAGCTGATAATGCCAAGAGAAGTCACCGTTTCGCTCTTCAAGCTGCTCGATTGAAGCACACCCGAATCTCGATCGAAGATAAAGGTGCCTTCAGATTGAATAGTCGAGGAGCCGTCACGATCGCCCACCTTGAAAGCGACGCTGCCGTCGATCTTTCTCAGGATAGTGACCCGATCTTTTGTCAATCCAGTAATCTCGAAATTGATCGGCATGGTCTCCGCTTCCGTTTCGATCACTCCTCGCGTCGACTCTGCTATCGAACTTGAGTAGCTGGCATCCCATGTCCAGGCCAGGCCTTTCTTAAGGTCAGCTTCCGGAAAGACCACTCCGAATGGCCCGATCATTTTGTAGTCACCCATGAGGGCCGTTGCGACACTGCGGGTGATCTCGCTCATCTCTTCGATGTTCTTAAGAGCTGCCGACTGCGCCTGACCTCGATCGTTGACAGTCATCGCTGCTTCAAGGGCTTCGAGCCCCTCTCTGAGATCGTCAAACGCGACCAGAGACTGGGCTTCGGTGTCTTCGTTCGGCTCAATTGCAACTTGAACCTGCTCTGCCCGAATGACCACGGCTTGGGCCGTTCCCACCTTCTCTTCCGGCAGGACAATTCGCCTTTCGGTAATGGAGAATCGGTCCTCTCCTGCGATCAGACCAGTCAGAGCAATCTGTGCCTCTGTCTGCCTGTCGTAGACCAGCTTGCTGTTCGGCTTTAGGCTGAGGCGAAGCTGATTCGACTGCTTTCCACCACAGGAGGCCAGACAGAGGCAGGCCACGATGGCAAGAGCCGTCAGATTTCGAGCTGGCATGGCTCCATATTGACTCTAATCAGCAGATTCCGGCAGGCCAACCCAGGGACTTCCATGAAATTATCATGAAACTTGCATGAATAAAAATCTGCTTATCATGACTTTCTGATGAGTCCTCATGAATTCTGGGTGAGCCCCAAATAAATTTCGTTATCAGGTTAAATCTGTAGTTGGAGAGCAACATGATATTTACTGCGATTCGAGTTTTCGATTCGCCTAGGATCCTCGTAGGTGGAGCAGCCATTCGAGGGCCTGGTACCGGTGCCAGCAGGAGACTGTTGGCGCTGCTCAGCATCTACAACAATCGCCCTGTTGAGAGGGCGCACCTGGCCCGGGAAATCTGGCCAAAAGACTCGGGCGATCCCCCATTGAATCGGCTCGCTTCGGCTCTTTATCTTCTCAAGAAGTCGATCATCGAAGGAGGCGGTGATCCGGATCAATTTCTGGAGTGCACAAGGACGTCGATACGTCTGCGAACCGAGAGAATCGAGCTCGACATTGAGGAGTTCTTCAGGTGTATTCAGACCGCGAGGATCGCCGAAGACCACGAGACCAAACGAGAGGCCTACTTGATGGCCAGGATCCACTACCGCGGACCCTTGCTGCAGGGGTATTCGTCGCCATGGGCGGTCAGCATGCGACTGCAGGCGCAGCAGGATATCCAGGAGGCGATCACATGGCTTTCAGCAGACTTTCTTGCCAGAGGGTTGAAGCAGGAAGCGATGAAGCTCCTGACAGAGTCGGTGATGACCGATCCGACATCGCTGGCCGCTTGCGAGTCCTGCCTGATGACAATGGCGGCCAGGGGCGGCCTGGAGACAGCAGCCTCCGCGGCTGAGGTTATCCATCGATTTCTGGTTGACACTGGCAGCATGGAGAGCGCAAAGAGGATCAGCAATCTGCTGTCCGACTGGCGGGTCAGGCTGATCAGCAGCAGAAAGGTCGAGCAGATCTTCTGTGTACTGGCGGCCGACCATGTCTCGCGCGAGACTCTGGAAAACTGCATCGGCCAGCAGAGAGGAAGGCCTGGTCGCAACTACGACTTTGGGCTGTTCTTGACGCCGGGGCAGGCACTGGCTGCGGCACGGGCTGTCATGAGTCGTGAGCGAAAAGCCAGAATCGTTTTGACGATTGCGGTGATGGACCATCTTTCACCCCTGCCGAACGCGATTCGTCCAGCCTTGCGAAAGCTGCCGCTGAGCGGTGTCTTCTGCTCAATGCTGATCAAACCGCTGCTTAAAGAGGCTGACCCAGACCTGGTGATGCTCAAGGAGTCCATCGTGGAAGGATGGCAGGAGGTGATAGCCGGCCCAGCGCCCAGCGCTCCCGTTTGATGGCGCGCGGGCCATAATTGCCCTATCGCAAACCGACAGACACTCTATACCGAGGTCGCTCCGTTCTACGAAGAGCTGCTGAAGGGGATCAAAGGAGCCGAGAAACGCATCTCAATGATGTACTTCACCTTTGACCATGGCAACTGGGCAAACCGCATTGCGGCGGCTCTGAGCGAAAAGGTGAGCGAAGGGGTTGATGTCCGCCTGATGGTGGATGAGTTTGGGCTGTTTCTGGATGAGCCGAAACACGCTCTGTTCAACCGGCAGCTGCTTGAGGAGCTCGAGTCTGTCGGTGTCCATGTTGAGATTTTCCGCCCGCAGGGCCACCGGCTCACCAAGTCAAATCGACTCCACCTGAAGGTCTGCGCCATCGACAGCTCCCAGGCGTACATTGGGGGCTCGAACATCGCGGATCACTATCTTGAGTGGTCCGACCATAACCTTGTGATGACAGGCGAGATCGGTGAGGCGTTCCATCAGGTCTACGACTTCATTGAGCAGTTCACGCCCGATGTCGTGTCGGAGCGCCCCGATTTTCATCTCTCCCGGCTCTATGCCGGTGACGCCCAGGTCTGGCTGACCGTGCCTAAGCAGCGTCGTGATATCCGCAGG
>JALGXY010000139.1 GCA_029824495.1 Fimbriimonadia bacterium | reverse complement strand
AAGCCATTGGCAGAAGGTGTCCAGCTCGATGTTGTTGCCAGACGCACTCCTGGCTTTACAGGAGCTGATCTGGCCAACACCCTCAACGAATCAGCACTTCTTGCTGCTCGAAAAAACAAATCGCGCATCGAGATGGAGGACATGGAGGACGCGCTCGATCGTGTGATGGCTGGCCCTCAGCGAAAGAGCCGCGTCATGGATGAGCACGAACGAAAAGTCATCGCTTATCACGAAGCAGGCCACGCTCTGATCGGCGAGAAGCTGGAGTTCTCCGACCCAGTACATAAGGTGACAATTCTTCCGCGCGGCATGTCGCTCGGCTCGACCTGGTCCTTGCCTGAAAAGGACAAGTATCTGGTCTCAGAGCATGAGCTGCAGGACAATATCTGCACCCTTCTCGGCGGGCGAGTCGCCGAAGAGCTTGTCTTCAATGAAGTCACGACTGGCGCAAGCAATGACCTTCAGCGAGTCTCTCGAATTGCTCGGGCAATGGTCACCGAATACGGCATGTCCGACAAACTTGGCACGCTGGCAATCGGCCGGAAACAAGGCAACCCGTTCCTCGGGCGCGACTACGCCGAGGACCGTGATTACAGTGAAGACGTTGCTCGACTGGTTGACGAAGAGGTCAGAAAGATTGTCGAATCGAATCGAGAGCGTGCTGAGCAGATCCTTCAGTCAAATCGAGAGGTTCTCGAAGCGGTCTCGCTTGCTCTGCTCGAACGAGAAACAATCGACCGAGACGAATTCTTGCTGCTTCTTGACGGCAAAGAGCTGCCTCCGATTGAGAAGAGTGAAACGCCCCAGATCCCTGAAGAAGACTCTGCATCGGAGTCCGAAGATGAGAGCGCTCAAGCGCAGCCGCGGCTGGAGCCGGGGCCTGCTTGAACAGCCCTAGGGTAAGGTCAAAACTGTAATGAGCGTTGATGCCCTCTATGAACAGGGATTTACGTTTCGTTGTGCTGGCCGATATGGCGAAGCACGGGCGATTTTCCAGCAGATCCTTGCCCAGTCCCCGGATCACACCGACTCACAGTGGCAGATGGGTCTTATCCAAGGATTTGAAGGGGACTTCGAGGGTTCGCTCAAAACTCTCGCTGGAATCGTCGCTGAAAAACCCAACCATACAGACGCCCGCTATGACCTGGCAATGACTATGATGATGCTCGGCATGGTTGACGAGGCCTGCTCCCATTTTCGCGAGGTTCTTTCTCAGGAACCCGCCCACGAAAAAGCGAATCAGCAGATCGTCTACTGCCAATAGTTCATGGAATTCCTCCGGCGGCGCTGGCCTGTTCTTCTTCTTCTCCTATTGCCGCTGATTCCTCTGTGGAAGGCTGTTCTGCTCGGCGAGGCGATCGGCCCCTTCGATCAGATCCGGCAGATGGGCCCCTGGTACGAAGATCCAATCGACGGACGGGCATGGGATGTTCTTCAGGCTGACGGCGTGCTTCAGTTTTGGATGTGGCGGAATCTGGTTCTTGAAGGCTGGGCCAGCTTCGATCTTCCCTTCTGGAATCCGCACCAGTTGATGGGAACACCTCTGCTTGCAAACTCGCAGTCTGGAGCGTTTTATCCGCCCCATATCCTTCTTGGCGTGGCCCAGATTCCTGTCAAGGCTGCTCTCACAATTTTGGCGTTCTTCCATCTGGCGATCGCCGGTCTTGGCGTCCGAGCGCTGGTCAAGCAACTGGGCGGCAGTGAAGAGGGGGCGGTCTTCGGTGGAGCTGTCTTTGCCCTTTCGCCGCTATTGATATCCTGGACGCCGTTGGCTTCGGTCATCAGCGTTCTGGCTTGGCTGCCCTGGTGCCTGGTCGCCATCACCTGGTGCATCGACTCGTACAGCTATCGCACAGCGCTTCGAGGCGGCAGTCTGGTTGCTGTCTGCACCGGCATGATGATTTTGGCCGGCCACCTGCAGTTCACGGCTTATGGCCTGATGGCGATGGCAGTCTTTGGCCTGATCCTCCTGATTCTAAAGTGGAAGAACCTGATTCTAAAATGGGCGATTCCTGCCGCGATCTTAGGCGTATCAATCGGCCCGCTGCTGGCAGCCCCACAGCTCCTGCCTGTTCTCGACTACAGCCAGTACAGCCACCGCAAGAGTGAGGCGACCGAAGCTGGCTACAAGGCGTATCTCGGCGGCTCTCTCAACACGTTTGAGGCAGCCGGTGTCGCTTATCCCAGTGTGATGGGCACGCCCGGCCAGGCAGCCGAATCTGAACCTGGGGCACCGCCGACTCCGGCTTATTGGCCAGCCTATGTGGAACGGGGAGCCAACTTCGCTGAAGGCGCCCTCACCATCGGCCCCCTCGCCTTGGCGCTGCTCTTCCTTTTCCGCAGAAAGAAGCAGGAGGTCTGGGCGGCTGTTGGGGTCGGTTTCCTGGGGCTTCTCATCGCGTTTGGATCACCGCTAAATCGTCTTCTCTACTTCAACCTTCCTGGATGGTCTTCAACCGGCAGTCCTGGTCGAGCGATCTGTCTCTTCGTGCTGGCAAGCGCAGTTCTGGCCGGGCTGCTTTGGCCCACTGAAGAGAAGGATAAGCGCCCCAAGATGTTCGCTCTCTACGGCATCGGCGCCGGGCTGATTCTCGGTGTTCTCATGCCGTTGATCATGTCAGGATCACTCGGCTCTTGGCTGCCAGGAGAGGAGGGAGCAGCGCTGGTCAAATCGATGGTTTCGCAGCAGGTGCTGGGAGCTGGTCCGATGGTGCTGCTGATTGCGGTGATCGTCGCAGCGGCCCTCATGCTCGCCTTTAAAGGCAAGAAAGTTTATGCTCTTGCGCTCGGGCTGCTAAGCCAAGCCTTGATCTTCGCCCCGTCTGGACTGCTCACAGCGCCAAAGGCATTTGAGCGAGTCCAAACAGAGCCTCAGGTTCGAATCGCTGCTGTCAACGGCGGCTGGGATCTGCTTTCCGCAGCTCCTGCTGTCTATCCGCCCAACACCGCCGCCAGCCTCGGAATGTACGATGTCGCCGGATACGATTCTCTTCTTCACAAGGACACAGTCGCTATCCTTAAGACGATCAACAGAGGCCAGGACCCGGCACCGCCTGCCAACGGAAACATCATGCTTATCAAGCCTGGGTTTGATGCTGCTGCCCTGGCTTCGGTCGGAGTTTCCAAGGTTGTTTCAAGTCGTCCGATCGACGGAATCGGCGCCCCCATCCAGGCCGCTCCACTCTATGAGTACGAGATTGAGACCGAGGGCCGGGCCTTTACCGAAGCTGGACCAGTTGAGATCATGGTTGACGGTCTTTCTGAGCAGGTTCTGCTTGCCAAAGGCCCTGCAACATTGACCGTTCGTGACCGGAATATGCCGGGCTGGAGTGCTGAGGTTGACGGGACGCCGGTCGAGATCAAAGAGGGTGAGTTCCGGGTGATCGAAATGACGAACCAAGGGCCGCAGATCGTCAAATTCACCTACACACCACCCGGCCTAAAGAAGGGCCTTCAGCTCTTTGGCATCGGATTCCTGCTGCTCGTAACAGCCAGCATCATTGCTAGAGTTTTGCGAGGTCAGCCATTTCTCGATTCAGAGGCATGATTCCTGCTGGTTCGCGTAGAATAACTTCGTTGATGCTATGCAGATGACGCATCCAGGCACGATCGAAGCACC
>JALGXY010000138.1 GCA_029824495.1 Fimbriimonadia bacterium | reverse complement strand
AACCGGTCTCTATCTTCTATGCCCGCCCAGGTGCTGTCTGGAATGTGCCGCCCAAACCGGCGATGGCCAAAACCGCAGTCACCAAGCACGTCAACGACCTGATTCCTCCTTATCTTGTTGACGGTGCGATCGAAGCCGAATCGATGGAGCTCGGCGAGCCCACTAGCGGCGAAGTCGTTGAGCAGGCTCACCCTGATCTCAACTGGTCCAACGGCCTGCAGGTCTGGTGGAAGTTCGCTGAGGTCGGCAGCTCATTGACCCTGACATTCGATGCTGACAAGGCAGGATTGCAGGAGGTCTATTCTGGGCTGACAATCGCAGTTGACTACGGTATCGCCTCATTCGAGCTGAATGGCCAGAAGCTGGCACAAAACCTTGATCTCTATTCGCCAGATCTCGACACGAAGGAGTTCAGCCTCGGGAAGGCCAGTGTCAAAGAGAAAGGAAATGTCCTCGTAATCACTCTTTCCGGCATCAATGAGAAGGCGGTTAAGTCAAACATGATCGGAATCGACTACATTCGACTGGCAGACTGATCACGAATTGTTGAACGGGTTCAGGCCATACAGCCAGTCTTGCAGAGCTTGAGCCTGTTCGGCAGGCAGCAGAAACGGAGCGATGTACGGCGCCAATGAAACGGCGGCGCCAACAACAGCAAGCCCAGATCCAAAAACGGCAAACCCTCCGTCCTCCTCGATCATTCCCATGCCGATCAAGAACACGCCCAGGGCCGGAAGGACCGACATCCCGGGAACCGGATTCAGCATCCCGAACGCTCCGACAAAAATCGCAGGCACAACTAGTGAATAGAAGAGCGGGCCGACGACAAAACGCCGGTGTCTCGGTTTCGTGAAGCGCTCAAAGAACTGAACGAGCCGCACCATGAACCGGACAAACTTTGAGTCTCGCTTTGCCTTGATCTCCCTTCGCGACATCCACTTCGGGATCCACGGGCTCTGTCTCTTGATCGCAATCTGCAGGCCCATGCCCAACAGCAACAGAGCAAAAATCGGCGGGAGAAACGGCGGCGTCACCGGCACTGCGACCGGCAGGGCTACAACGACGATCAGAAGGCCACGACCCTTACGTCCGGCTTCTGCGACAAGGTCACCAACCGTCAGTCCCTTCGTTTCGCCGTCAAACGCAGACGCAATGACCTCTGACAGCTTTTGTGCTTCCAGCGGCTTATCAACGTCCATTGCTCTTGCAGTCCTCTACGTCTGACGGGCAGGCAGGCTTCACTTTGGCCCCAAAAGGTTGGAACAAAACTTAGCCTATGCTAAACTTATCAGGTTCTACGGACTTGCCCCATGTTCAGGCGCCATACAATCCTCATCAGCCTCTTGCTGGCTGCCGTCACCGCTATTATCCTCGGCTGCACGCCTTCAGCGCAGAAGAAAGGTGACCTTTCGGACCGACAAATCGAGATTGTCACAACAATTGGTCAGCTGCGGGACGCGGCGCAGAACATCGGCGGCGACCGAGTCAATGTTCAGGCGTTGATGGGACCGGGAGTTGACCCCCATCTCTACAGCGCGACAGGCGGTGATATCGAGAGACTCGAATCCGCAGATCTCATCATCTACAATGGCTTAGAGCTTGAGGGTCGCATGGGAGAGATCTTTGAGAGTCTCAGCGACCAGCCGACCTTGGCAGCAGCTGATGTTGTCCCTCACGACCAGCTCCGGGCCTCCGCACAGTACGCAGACAAATTCGACCCGCATATCTGGTTTGATCCAGATCTGTGGATTCAGGCAGTCGAAGCGATCAAGGACAGCCTGGTTGAACTCGACCCAGAATCGAGCGACCTTTATGAGGCAAATTTTGCTGCATACAAAGATGAGATTTCGACCCTCGATCAAGAGTCGACAGCGATGATCGAGGAGATCCCCGAGAATCAGCGAATCCTGGTCACAGCTCATGATGCCTTCGGCTACTTCGGCGCACACTTCGGGCTGGAAGTCGAGGCGATCCAAGGCCTCAGCACCGCCACAGAAGCATCGGCTATCGAAATCAGCCGCCTCTCCACAATGATCACAGACCGGAAGATCAAAGCGATCTTCATCGAGTCGAGCATCTCCCCGGCAACAATCACCGCACTGCAGAAGTCGGTCAAGGACAAAGGCTGGACAGTCGAGATTGGAGGCGAACTCTTCTCCGACGCCATGGGCGACGCCGGCACGGCCGAGGACACCTATATCGGCATGTTTCGGCACAACGTGATAACCATCAGCGAGGCTCTCAAATGAGCTCGGTTATCGCTGTTCGCGACCTGACCGTCGCCTACCGCGAAGAGCCGGTGCTCTGGGACATTGACCTCGACGTCCCCGAAGGTGCCCTTTCAGCCATCGTCGGCCCCAACGGCGCTGGAAAATCGACGCTTCTCAAAGCGATGCTCGATCTGATTCACTCGCAGTCAGGAGTCGTACGATTTTTTGACAAGCCGTACTCAAAAGCGCGGAACCGCATCGGCTACGTTCCTCAGCGCAGTGAAGTGGATTGGGACTTCCCCACAAACGCGCTCGACGTGGTTCTCATGGGTCTCTATGGCGAGATTGGCTGGATCAAACGGCCGAATCGGCAGCACAAAAAACGCGCTTTGGAGTGCCTGGAAATGGTCGGCATGGAGGAGTATGCAGATCGTCAAATCAGCCAGCTTTCGGGTGGTCAACGCCAGCGTGTCTTCCTCGCTAGAGCCCTGGCCCAAGATGCTGATCTCTATCTGATGGACGAGCCGTTTGCAGGGGTCGATGCCGTCACTGAAAAGGCGATCGTCACCCTGCTGAAGGAGCTCCAAGCCAGAGGCAAGACCACCTTGGTTGTCCACCACGATCTCGACTCTGTCCCCGAATATTTTGACCATGTGATCATGCTCAACGTGAAGCTGGTTGCAAGCGGCCCGGTCGACTGCACATTCAGCCCAGAAAACCTGAAGGCGACTTACGGAGTTCGTGCCGCGACAGCCTGATGGACCTCACCCAGATCTTCACGGACTATACGCTTCGGAGCGTCACGCTCGGTTGTATGGTCTTGGGGGTTGTCAGTGGTGTTCTCGGAAGTTTTGCTGTTCTTCGCAAGCAGGGACTGCTGGGAGATGCGCTCGCCCACTCCGCGCTGCCAGGCCTCTGCTTAGCGTTCTTGTTGACTGGACAGAAGGCGGCACTGCCACTCATGGCAGGAGCAGCGCTGGCCTGCTGGCTGGCGGCCTGGCTTATTCTGAAGCTGATCGAGAAGATGGGAGTCGATTCCGGTCAAGCACTGGCCGTCACGCTGACAGTCTTCTTCGGCGGAGGCACCGTGCTGTTGAGTGTGATCCAGAAGAGCCCCTCGGCCAACAAAGCCGGCCTCGACAAGTTCCTGTTTGGCCAGGCTGCCTCGCTGACACAGGATCAGGTCTGGGCGATGGCTCTGGTCGGTGGAGTCGCGATGATTGCGGCGTTTCTGATTTTCAAGGTGTCGTCTTGATGTCGGCAATGCTGGTGGCTCCAGGGGCCTCAGCTCGGCAGTGGACGGACAAGCTCTCTGTGATGCTGGTCGTCGCAGCGTCTGTGGGGTGTCTCTGCGGTCTGGCCGGAGCACTCGTTTCGATCCAACTGGCCGTCCCCACCGGTCCGGCTATTGTCCTCTGTTTAGCGGGTGCCGCCGTTATCTCAGTCCTTTTTGGTTCTGCAAGAGGATTGGTCTGGACCAAGATTCGGCGCAAAAGGAGGGCAGCAGCATGAGTGCTGGCCAGGCTGCGATTTTGACGGCGGTTCTCATCGCGGGGGCATGCGGACTGACTGGGGTCTTCCTCGTCTTGAGAAAGATGTCCATGATGGCCGATGCGATCACCCATTCAGTTCTTCCTGGCTTGGTGGCTGCCTACGTTTTTGCCCATGGCCCGAACCTGGCGGCCGGTCTAGTCGGCGCAGCGGCAGCCGGGTTGATCACAGTGACGCTCGTCGAACTGCTCACAAAGTCTCGATCGATGAAAGAGGACTCTGCGATCGGGCTTGTCTTCCCCACCCTGTTCGCCCTCGGTGTCCTGATCGTCTCTCGCCAGTACAGCGATCTCCATATCGATACAGACTCGATTCTTTACGGACAGCTTGAGCTTGCCGTGCTCGACAAAGTCAAGATCGGTGAGACCGTTATCGGACGAACGTCTGTGATCACTGCAGCCGGTCTGCTGCTGATCAACATCGTGTTCTTGGGGCTCTTCTACAAAGAGCTGAAAATCACAACGTTCGACCCGGATCACGCGCAGTGCCTCGGGTTCCGACCAGCAAGAGTCCATTACGGATTGATGGCTCTGACGGCTGTCACAGCAGTCGGAGCATTCAGCGCTGTTGGAGCCGTTCTCAGCACTGCCCTGATCGTGATACCGGCTGCAGCTGCCTTGATGATGTCGAATCGCCTGCCAGCAGTCATTGCGGGAGCTCTGGCAATTGGTGCGGCCTCAGCTTGGGGCGGCGTCACCTTGGCTAGAATCAATGATCTGTCGACCGCCGGCATGATCACGCTCGTCCTGGGTGGTTTCTTTGCCCTGGCAGTTTTTGTCTCACCTACAAAAGGGCTCGCAGCCCTGGCGCGTCGCCGTGCCGGCCAGAGTCGCCGGTTTGCTGCCGAGATGCTCGCCGTGCACCTGCTGACACACGAAGGCACGGTTGAAGAGCCGATCGAGTCGGCCTATGCCCACCTTCTCGACGAGCTTGATTGGACCTCGGAATACGCTGATATGGCCGTAGAAGAGGCTGTAAAGAGAGAGGCGATCACCGTTGCTGAATCCCGCCTATTTTTGACGGATGTTGGCCGGGCATGGGCCGAGGATCTTTCAAGCCAAAAGCGATTCGCCATGTCCCCCCCTCGTTGAGGGCTCCTCCCCCCTTCCAGCCTAGGGAGAGGCCAGAAGTCAGAAATCCGCACAAAAAGCAATGTCAATTCGGAAGCCTCGGTAGACTGTCGCGATGATGATTACCAAGCGTCTTTGCGACATGCTCAACGCCCAGGTGGGCAGAGAGCTGGCGGCCAGCCAGCAGTACCTTGCCGCTGCGATCTACTTCGCTGACAAGGGACTCGACAAGTGGGCAGACGTCTTCTACCGCCAGTCGGAGGAAGAGAGATTCCACGCTTTGAAAATCGTCAAGTTCTTGGTTGAAGTCGGTGCAGAAACGACCGTCCCCGAAGCTCCGGCTGCGAGCCCGACGATGTTCGAATCTCCACTCGACGTCACATCCAAGGCGCTGGCCTGGGAAAGAGAGGTGACTCAGAATTTCAGAGACATGGCAAAAGCTGCCATGGAGGAGCCGGACCCGGTCTGCCGCCCAATTCTCGACTGGTTCTTGACAGAACAGGTCGAAGAGGAGAGCACAATGGACAAGCTGACTCAGATTCTCGAGTCGGGCCTCAATCCGTTCATGGCTGAGCAGGTTCTCGACGAGGCCACGGCCGAAGTCGGCGGTGGAGACGAAGCCTAACTCAGGCGCTCGATCAGCCCCTGCTGGTCTAGTCCCTCGATTCGGATCTGCTTGTCACGATTCGAATGGCCACGGACAATCTCAATCTTTGACTTGGCGATCTTCAACTGCATGGCTAGAAGGGCGATCACAGCTTTGTTCGCTGCACCGTCAGCAGGCACAGCGGTGACATAGACACGAACAGACCGGTCTGAAGTGAGCTTCACTTCAGACCGGCTTGCTTTTGGAACAACTCTAATTGAGATCAGGTCGTCAGGCGGCAGCTTGATGCTCCGAGCTGTCCCCGTCATCAAACATCTCATCGATGCGTGACAGCTGCTCGTTGAGCATATCCTTCAATTCTCCTGCCACGCTTGCTTTCATATCACTAAGCTTGGCGATCTCAAGCTGAGCAGCGACCTGGGACTGTCTCGCCTCTTCAACGATGCGCTGAGCATCAGCGTTTGCTGAATCAACGACTCCCTGAGCCTCCTCAGCCACCTTCTCTGACCGCTCTTTTGCCTCTTCGAAATAGGCTTCAGCTTCTGCGTTCAGCTCTTCAGCCGTAGTGCCCGCTTCTTCGAGGATTTTCTCGGCCTCGGTCTTCGAGTTGTCAATGAAACTTCGAGAGTCGGCTGTGATCGTCTCAGCTCGCTTCTTGGCTTCGTCAACGATCCTCTCAGATTCCGACTGGGCGCCTCCCATGAATTCACGTGCTTCGGCAATGATTGTCTCAGCCTGCTTTTGTGATTCAGCGACCTTGGTTCTAGCCTCTTCGTTCAATGCCTCAGCCTTCTCGTTTGCCTCTTTGAGAATCCTCGCGGCCTCCTCTTCGATGTTTTCGAGCTTGCTGCTGCACTCTTTCTGAAGCCGTTCTGCATCAGCCTTCAATTCTGCAGCCTGAGCATCAGC
>JALGXY010000137.1 GCA_029824495.1 Fimbriimonadia bacterium | reverse complement strand
ATATACATTATGTTGTTCGTGGTGGCTTTGAGTGAAGACACCAATTATTCGTATTGTTCTGCCAGGTTTTCGACGTTGTGCTGCATAACTTCGAGAAAATCATCGCTCGCCGGACGATTACCGCAGGGATCGAATACAATGCTCGCAACCCCCATCGACTTGAGAGTTGCTTCGGTTTGAGCCACCGGCGCCCCTTCCCAGAGCATGACTTCGGCCTTATGATCAATCAAGACCTTTTGCAGCTCTTGCCATTGCGCGTAAGAAGGCTCCTCACCAGGCTCCCAGTGGACGCTCTGCAAGTCCAACCCGTATCCGGCAGCCAGGTAGTCATAAACCGGATGAGAACCCAGCAGGGGGCGTTTCGACTGGTTGGCGACCACGGCACGAATTTGCTGGTCCAATCCGTCCAGATCCGCCTCAAGAAGCTGGTAATTCTTCTTGAACAACAGCTCTGCCCCGGGTCGTTTACGCGCCAGAGCTTTATAAACCGCCTCAGCCTGCAATTTGGCCAGACCCAGGTCCAGCCAGGTGGTGAAGGCAAGTGATTCATGAGCATGGGCCCCACCAGAGCCATGGGAGTGAGTTGTAACCTCTGAGGCGTAGATGTAGCGATTTTTGAATTTGCGCGAAGTACTGACCATTTTGCTGCTCGGCAGGCTGACCTTTCCTACCCACTTAGCGTAGTTGGCGCCATTGAGCAGAACCAGGTCGGCCTGCTGGTAGGCTGTGATAGTTTCCTGGTCGGGCATCCAGTAAGCCGGGTCGACGTCTGGCGGTGCCGGAAAGACAACCTCGACCTGGTCACCGCCAATGCGCTCAGCAAAATAAACCAAGGGATAGTTGACCGTGTAGACAGAGAGCTTGTCAGCGGCTTGGGCTTGTGTCACAACAATCAGAAGTGCTCCCAGAACGATCAAACGCATCAAGCTCATCATTTACTCCAAACGAAACATCATCACCCAATAAATAGACGTCTAACCAATTCCTCTGCATTACTATTAACGACACCAAGTGCAAAAGAGCTTAAAACGACACAGATCATCAGAATGACTAAAACCTCAGCCAGCATCATCCGGCCAATTGTCGCTTTACGGCACCCTAGCTTGAATATCGTCTCAATTTCCTGCTGACGAAGTCGCAGTGACAGAGTAAACACGAGGAGAATAGCAAGAAGAGTTGCGAGACCTACCAGGCCGATAACAGCGTCAAGGACATTTCGGATGCGGAAGATGTTCTGCAACAGACCGTCGATGACTTCTTCAGGCTGAATAATCTGTTGCGAATCTTCACGGTCCAGGTAGCGACCACGCAGCAGGGTGCCTGACTTATCATCATGAGGGACAGCGATCACTGCAGAGACAGGATAGATTGAGGTGTCACCGTGGAAATGGAAGCCGTCGATGTTGTCTGCAGTGATTTCGGTGTAATGAAAGAGCTTGGCATTTGCGGCTACGTTGCCTTCAGTACGATTAAGGATCACTGTACTGTCGCGGGTCCGGGTAACATCCTGGTGACCGTGACCAAGACCTTGAATGACCCAGGCGGTCTTGATATCAACAAACACAGCCAGGTCATCGGCAGAATGGTTTGGCGTCAGGATGCCGACCACCTTCATCTTCAATGGGTAGACCCCGGCCAGGTCGAAGAGGTTCTCTGGCGAGGAGACCAGGCTGTCGCCGGGGTCGAGGTCAAGTTCGGCAGCGACCTTGGCACCAATCACACAGTCACCGAGCATGGTCAGTCGTTGTCCCTCAGCGATGGTCAACTTGCGAAAATCAAAATAATCGAAGCTGGTGCCAACGATCGGATGGCCACGGGTTTGGAAGCGCACATAGAGGGGGATTGGCAGAGCAAGATCGGTCTCATCAACGCGCTCGGTGGCGGCCATGGTCATCAGCTCAGGGACTTCATCATCGAAATAGAGAGAGTTCATCGCCAGATCCAAAGCGCTCCCCTTGGCGCCAACCAACAAAGGGGTTGATTCGGCCCTGGCTAGTAACTGTCGTTCGCTCTCGGCCAGAAGAACCTCCAGGGCAAGCGGCAGCACTGCGATCAAGGTGATGCTCGCCACCAGGATGAGGGTCTTGAACTTGTTGAACCGGATATATTGCCAGGCGAGGTAGAGGCTGTTCATAGGGCTTCGCCTGCTGGCAGCGAGGAGCTTGGAGTTTGGAGCTTGGAGTCTGTAGCTTGGAGCTTGGAGTCTGTAGCTTGGAGCTTGGAGTCTGTAGCTTGGAGCTTGGAGTCTGTAGCTTGGAGCTTAGAAGACTTAGCTACGGGCTCCTTGTTCCGGACTCCTTGCTCTGGTTCCCCCGCTCCAACCCCCTTACTCCCTGCTCCTACCTGAAACTCCTTGAAGTCAATCACCCGATCAAAACGCGGCAGCAGTTCGTGGTCATGCGTTACTGCCACCAGGGTCGCATTATGGACGTCAACACTCTCGAATAGCAGATCGAGGATACGTGTCTTGTTGACAGGATCGAGATTCCCGGTCGCTTCGTCAGCGAGGATCAACTCCGGCTGGGGAAGCAGAGCCCTGCAGATAGCGGCACGCTGCTTTTCACCCTGTGAAAGTTCATCTGGATGCTTCTTCAAATACCCGGCAATACCCATCTTCTCGGCGAGATCAATGGCTCTTTGACGCACCTCAGTAGAAAGTTTAAGTGCTCCGGTAATGCGGTAAGGATGCAGGATATTGTCAAGAATGGAGAGGTAGTCGAGCAGTTCGAAATCCTGAAAGACGAAGCCGATGTTGCTGATGCGGAAATCACGTCTCCCGGCATCCCCCAGGTCGCTGACGGCAACCTCCCCTATCCGTACTTTCCCCTGTCCAGGCGTCAGAATACCCGCCAACAGGTTAAGCAGAGTCGTCTTACCCGAGCCGCTCGGTCCGACTACGGCGATCTTTTCGCCAGGAGAAACAGCGAACTCCGGTACGGCAAGCCGGAATTCGCTGTTGGGGTAGTGGAAGTGGATGTCGTGGACTGAGATCATGTTAGCTGGGAGCATATAGCGAGGAGCGAAGAGCTAAACAAAAAAGTTTTTGCTCCAGACTCCAGGCTCCAAGCTCCTTGCCCCCTAAAAATTATAGTTCATCGTCGCCGACAGGAAAATAATATTGTTGGT
Source organism: Fimbriimonadia bacterium (assembly GCA_029824495.1). GTDB lineage: Bacteria > Armatimonadota > Fimbriimonadia > Fimbriimonadales > Fimbriimonadaceae > JALGXY01. The sequence continues at coordinate 507 of JALGXY010000137.1, read as the reverse complement.
ACTGAACTCACCCTTGAAGCGCTCCTTCTGAGCAACTTGATCCATCTTGCCCTTGCCGAGCCAGAGGAATGTGGTTCCGAGGGCAAAGTTGAACTTATCGGAGATTTCGCCACCATATGCTGCAGACAATCGGAACTGTTCATCGACCGGGAGATCAGCGGTTCGCTTGCTGTCACTGACCGGTGAGCTGTCGTAGGCAACACCCCAGGAAACGACATGGCCTTTGTCCAGTTTATGTGCCATGGCAACACCGGCATGCCAGGTGTCATCCCATTGACGATCGAATTTCTGAAGGACCGCCAGGGATGTGTCACCTTCGATAGCCAACCGGGTATCGCCAAATGCCGACCACTCTTCCCAATCGAAATCCATCATGAGTAGAGTTGTGTCGTTCAACTCATATTTCATGCCGATCTGAATCATCTGCGGATAGCTGAAATCAACCTCAACTTCATCGAGTTTCGATGTCACCTTGTTGAGAAACTCAATTTGTATATTTTTGAAACC
>JALGXY010000136.1 GCA_029824495.1 Fimbriimonadia bacterium | reverse complement strand
CACCACTACCCTGGCCTTCTTCTGTATTGAAGGATGAGCCGCATCCACAGCTCTGGGCTGCATTCGGATTTTCAATCTTGAACCCACCGCCCATGACGTCTTCTACAAAATCGACTGTAGAGCCATCCATGTACTGAAGGCTGAGCTGGTCGACAAAGACCTTGAGCCCATCTTGTTCGAACACCTTGTCGTCAGCTTCTGGTTCGCCATCGTCGAGTGCCATGCCGTAGTTGAGTCCTGAGCAGCCGCCTCCCGCGACCCATACACGTAGGGCTGCAGAATGCTTGTCTTGGCTGGCCATCAGTTCTTTGAGTTCAGAAGCGGCTCGGGTTGAGAGGGAAATTGGCATCGTTTCTTGTCCAATCCTGTGGAAGAAGGTACGTTCATTCTGCCACAGACGATCCCACTACGGGGTCAAACGGCGGTTTTTTGAACCTGAGGCCGGCCCATTTGGTCCCAATCTGCACAATCGTGTAAACATCGGAACCCCGATCCCTGTAGTGTAGATTAGTATGCGTAGCAATTCATCCCGGCGGCGATCGAACGGCCGCGAAAAACTAATGGCGTCGGCATCGAAGCTCTTTTCTCAACTGAGCTACAGGGAGTCCAGTGTCTCTATGATTCTAGATGACAGCGGCTTGAAGGCCCCATCGTTGTATCACCACTATGGAAACAAAGAGGGACTCTATGCAGCTTGGGCCTGCCGAGTCATCAGTGACACAGGCAAAGAGCTGAAAGCTGCCCTCAAGCGTGCCAAGGGGCACGATTCGAGCAAGGTCGCGCACGTTGTGTTCAAAGGCCTCTCAAAACCGGGGGCGCCAGACATCAACCAGATCCTCAGAGATATCCGTCTTCTGGAGAACGCAGAGTCGAAGATGGCAATTCAGCAGTCCTATCTCACCAAGGTTCTGCATCCCGTAATCGAAGCGATCGAGAGCTATGAGCCAGATCTGAGCGGTGCAGATGCGGAGGAGAAGGCCGCAGTCATTCTCTCTGTCGGGTCAGTTTTCACGGCAGCCTACTCCGAGAGACCCGGACGATCCTTGACCCCGAAAGGCGCCTCGACCTATTTCAAGTAGGAACGGATCAGTCACCTGCTGCTTGTTCGTGCCAAAATGCGCGGTTAGAGCCTCATGCCCTACATCGTCACTGAGCCCTGCACTGGAGTCAAAGACAAGTCCTGTATGACCGTCTGTCCCGTAGACTGTATCTATGAGGACGACGACATGGTCTACATCCACCCGGATGAATGCATCGACTGTGGCCTGTGCGAAGCTGAATGCCCCGTTTCGGCGATTTTCGTCGATACTGATGTCCCAGACAACTACAAGGAATACGTCGAGCTCAACCGCATCAAGTCGGAAGAACTCGCTGGCTGAACATCAGCCTCTGATGAGGTCCAAGATTGTCTGATTCCGACCTCAAGAATCCAGAACGCGATCACCTTCTCGCGGTTCAGGATCAGTTCATTCTAGAATGGGGCCGGATGAGCTCCAGTTGGGGGATCAATCGGACCATGGCCCAGATTCATGCCCTCCTGTTGATTACTGGCAGACCCCACTCGATGGACCAGATCATCGATCGCCTTCACATCTCGCGGGGAAATGCCAGCATGAATCTGCGAGACCTCATCGATTGGGGTGTCATTCAACGGTTCCGACACCCGGGCGACCGCAAAGACATCTACCAGTGCAGCGGCGACGTGCTGCACATGTTTGCCAGAGTGGTTCGAGAGAGAAAGCGACGCGAAATCGACCCAACAGTAGCCGCCTTGGAAGAGTGCCTGAGCCAGGTGCCCAAGGATGATGACTCTGAAGAGGCACAGCACATTCAGGATCGAATCCAGGCTCTGCTGGAAGTGTTTGGCGTCATCGACAGGGTCTACAAGCAGATCTTTGAGTCTGATGAGTCAGCCCGCAATGCCCTCAAGCACTATCTCAAAGACTAGTCGCTGAGAGACGCTGCCGGATTGAGGTCGAGCATGCACTGCAGCGCCACCCGAGACCACTTCTTAACATCTCCGGGCACCGAAACCTGATTGACCACGTCCCCTTCCACGAGCTTGTCCAAAACCCAAAGCAGAAACGTCGGGTGGATCCGATACATGGTGGAGCAGGGGCAGATCTGCGAATCGAGGCACTTGATGGTCAAATCAGGCCGCTCTTTAGCCAGCCTCTTGACCAGGTTGATCTCTGTGCCGATCGCCCAGCTGGTTCCCGGCTCTGCCTTCTCTATCACTGCGCGGATGTACTCGGTCGAACCGTTCAAGTCAGAGGCACGAACCACGTCGAGAGGACACTCTGGGTGGACCAGAACCTGAACTTGGGGATCTTCGCGTCGGGCATCCTCGATCTGCTCTGTGGTGAACCGCTGGTGGACACTGCAGTGCCCCTTCCATAAAATGAACTTGGCGCGGTTGATCTGCTCGGCAGTATTGCCCCCAAGCGGCTTAAACGGATCCCAGACGACCATATCCTTGTCCGGGTCGAAGCCGAGATCGACAGCGGTGTTTCGTCCCAGGTGCTGATCAGGCAGAAATAGAATCTTCTCGCCTTGAGCCAAAGCCCATTCGAGCGCCTGCTTTGCGTTGGTCGATGTGCAGCAAGCACCTTTCCGTTCACCGACAAACGCCTTGATCGATGCGGCTGAATTGACATAGGTGATCGGAATGATCTGGTCTGTATCCGTAACCTCGGCCAGCTGCCTCCAGCACGCTTTGACCTGAAACCGGTTCGCCATATCCGCCATCGAGCAGCCAGCCGCCATGTTTGGAAGTATCACAATCTGGTTGTCGCCGCCCAAGATGTCAGCACTTTCTGCCATGAAATGCACGCCACAGAAAACGATGAACTCAACATCCTGCCGCGCGGCAGCGTCTTTTGAAAGCTTGTAGCTGTCGCCGGTGATGTCAGCATGCGCGATGATCTCATCTCGCTGGTAATGGTGTCCCAGAATCAGGAGGCGATCGCCCAGCATCGACTTTGCGGTTTCGATCCGGCGAGAGACCTCTTCATCGCTGAGCTGCGTGTATTCGGGGGGTAGCGGCTGCTGGTGCAAGTTGTCGACCTGACCAGAGTCTACTGAGTCGGCTGAATCAGGCTTGAGACTGGGCCCGCTCTTCCCGTGCGGTCTTCTTAATCTCATTCCATGGGAACCGACGGCCATCAGTTCGAGGCTTGGCCGGCAGACCAGCTCCGAGAATCAGAGCCCTCCGGTCGACGTCAGATACATTGGCCCCAGCAAAATGCAGCGTCTTCGAGTCGTGGATTGTGCAGCCTCCCATTTTCAGCGGGCAGGCGACAGCACTCTCCTCATCGACGCCATCGCACACAAGCGCATGGATCCGTGGATCGTTGTTGACTGAGTGGTGCGGCAGAATCTCCTGCCTGTGGCTCCCCGGGATGAACTGCATGCATCCTGTTTCGACCTTCACGTCCTGCAGCGGCATCCAGATCGACAAGGATTGGTAGTTCAATGAGGGCTCCCAATAAGCTTCGTCCTGGTGCCAGGGGGTCTCCGCTCCATAGCGAGCAGGCTTAAAGATGGCATGAGCCACTCCCGCCTCAGCCTCTGGGCCAAGGAGCTGCTTGACGATCGTGTTCAGAACGGAAAGGTAGTCGCCAACCGCCAGCTCCGG
>JALGXY010000135.1 GCA_029824495.1 Fimbriimonadia bacterium | reverse complement strand
TATGAGTCTTGGATTGAGGGTATCCGGCACGGACGAACGTTTACGACGACGGGCCCCATGGTGACAATGACTGTCGACGGCCAAGATGTTGGCGCAAGTCTGTCTCGTTCATCTGGCGACACGGTTACAGCCTCGGTAACCGTCAACTCGCGGATACCGATGGACAAAGTCGAGATCGTAATGGGAGGCGACGTAATTGCGAGTGCAGACAACCCTAAACTTGAGAAAACACTGACTCTGAAAGCAAAAATACCGGTAGAAGGGACTTCATGGATCGCGGCAAGGACTTTCTCTAAGTCAGAGACCTTGCCCTTCAATCAAGACATTCCGGTGTTCGGACACACGAGCCCGGTTTACGTCGATGTTCCAGGAGTCAAGCATGTCCCGAGGGAAGACGTCCGGTACTTTATCACACGCTGCAACAGGGCAATTGCCTGGGCGAAACTCAGGGCATCGTTCCTAAAGGAATCTCACCGCGAAGAGATGATCTCACTCTTTGAGAAGGCGAAAGGCGTTTACGAATCGATGTTGAAGGTGCCAGAAGATTGCTCCAATCACTGTGGGACGGTGAGCACGACAGAATCTACGACACCAACTCCGGCTGAACCCGTTGTAACTCCCGAGTAACTCAGGGTTTCTACTACGGGCTGGCCTCAATCAGGTTGACGGGTCACTTTCTGGGCACCACTCCACTTTTTTGACTCGTCGTTTTGGCGCGCTTACTGCTTTGATTATCTTGGCCTCAATCAAATAGCTCAATTGCACTCAGATTTCTGGACATTCACGTCGTGCCAATCTATGCTGCGTTTGGGGCAGCACCTAACTCCTCAGAAAAACATCGCACTACAGAATCAGAGCTCATAATTCGCATTAGTGCGCTGTAATTCGGTCGAAACCGGATCTCTGTTCCGACCAAACAGTAGGACTCAAAAATTAGATGGTCACAGCTGGCTCCGAGAATCTGTCCAGATGAAAGAGGTGTGAGCCCACTAACATCGGTATCTTGTAGACCGACAGCCAAAATGGATTGCGGCACTGAGCCTCGATCTTCTACTGCTACAGTCTTCCCAACTGCATTTTGTCCTCGGCTTCCTTGCGGCAAAGAGGGCTTTACCTTTGATTCGATTACTTCGGCTACAAAGGAGAATGCATCAGTGTAGAGGCCTTCTATCGGAGTGCGTCCGAGGGGCTCCACCCCCAGAAGAATCGCTTCTCCCAGGCGAAGATTGTTGATGCGACCTATTCTTGCGCCGCTGAAAGCCCAATCGAGGTTTGCCGAGTTTCCACCTGAGACTATCTCAAGCTCCAATCCAAACGCCTTTTCTATTTCATCGGCAAGACAAGAGAGGCTCTCCATCTTATCAGCGTCAGGCATAACCCCATGACGGCATGCTAAGTTGGTGCCTATCCCCTTTAGAGCAATATTGCGAAACCTACTGATTTCACGAACTGTCTTGAGAACATTCGACGGCATGATGCCTTCCCGCAAGTCTCCCAATTCAATCATGAGAACGACTTCATGCATTCGACCAAACTGCTGCGCTGCACTAGATAGGCTTCTTATAACTTGAGTTTCTGAGTTAAGGCTCATGTCAGCGCTTCTAACAACTTGATTGGCCTGACTCATCATGGGCGATCTAATGAGGCAGGTCTTGGCCTTGACTCCCGCAGATTTTATGCGCTCTATGTTCTCAACTCTAGATTCGCCTATTGATTCAATTCCTGCTCTAACAAACGCGGCTGCTATTTCGGGTGAGCCAAGAGAAGCCTTTGTAACACCGGTCACTGAGATTCCCTTCTTGGCGAGGCGACCCACCAGGGTCTTGGCATTGTAGAAGATCTTGAAGAGGTCGATTTCAATCCTTGGATTAGGGCCCATTTAGGAGGCCTCTTTGCATTGAACTTCCGGGAATGCTGTGTAGGCCATTCTTGCCAAATCCTCTGGTGGGCGTGCTAGAGCGTCCGTGACAGGCAGACCGAATTGAGCCTCATACCGCTTGATCACAGAACTAATTTGAGCTTCGGACATTCCTTCGTGATTTATTGCTATCCCGATGACTTTCGTGTCTGAAAATGACTGGATCAGTTCGATTTCTTGTTCAGGCTCAGGCATTTTCATGCCGACAAAGTCGCATCGATTGGTTCGGCAGGGAGCATGCTGAAGAATTACGCCATCTGGGCAGCTGCCTCGCAAAATGAACGATGTTGTAGAGAAAGCAGGATGACTGAGTGCACCCTGTCCTTCGATCACAATTACCTGAGGTCGCTCAATCTTGTACGCCTCGATGATCTTTGCTTCAAGTTCGCCTGCGCAGTACTGAGAGGGGACTGCATCCAGCGCTACTCCGTATCTAGCTCCTTGAATCAGACCCGTTTGCCCAGTGCTGATCATCACGGATTTGATTCCGATTGAGTTTAGAGCTCGGTTGAGAATAGTTGATGTAGTCCGTTTGCCGATGGCGCAATCTGTGCCTAGTACAGCAATTCTGCGGCAGGGCAGCGTGTTGACTTGACCAGTAAAAAGTCGCAGATCTTTCTTTGGCCTTGGCCGCCGAATATCACGAATCGTGACTTTCTTTTCCCTACTCATAGCCGCAAAGATTGCATCATCTTCGAGAAATTCATGAAGCCCGTTCACAATGTTCATTCCATAGCTCATTGCCTCCAGTACAAGCTCTCGCTCAGTTTGTGAGAGCACGCCGCTTGATGGGGCCATTCCAAAGATATAGGTCTGGGGCACCCGCTTGGAATGGTTGATCGACTCGTCTAGGTTGCGTAGAATTGGGATGCCGTTTGGTTTATTGTCCAAGACTTCACCAGAGTCACGGCCGGAATGTTTGCTGTCGATGATCGAGACGATTTCGTACGACTCGGAATGGCGGACCAACCCATTGGCTGTCTTGCCATCTAAAGAGCCAAAGTTGGCTTCGCAGTAGACGACTGCGGTCGGTTTTTTAGAGCGTGCCTCGTGCACGGGGGGCGGGTTAGCTGCAGATTCTAGCATTGGACTCCTCGAGTTAAGAATAGAGGAGTCAACGGAATCGATCCGGCTAACGCCACCGATTGTCGACAAGTTTTCCCCGCAAAAACTGGGCTCGTGGACCCCACGGTACCTCACCTAGGCAAAAGCGCTGTGGGCGAGTTGTGGATGCTGACCCCAATCTTGACCCCACGCACTCTCCCTAACTCACCCCCAACTCCCCTCTACCTCGCTGTTTCTACGTGCTTTCAGATTCAAACAGGTAGACACGGCTGTTCCTGGGCACCATCCGCTTCCACATGAGATCCTTGAAGCGGGAGGACTCTGCCATCTGCTGGTGCTGACTCTAGCTGTCTAGTCGCGCTGTTTGGGCCTGTGAGAGGCCTGCCCCGAGGAGGAGTGTCGCGACAACAACTTGTTGCAGTACGAAGGAGATGTGGATCACAGGACCAAGGAAGCATCAAGGGCCTCCGGCGTGTCTTAGCCGCTTAACATGAGCGCTTAAACAGTGTCTAAGCAGTTAGCCGGAACCCACCGCCCAGCTGTATTGGTTTGGCCAAGGCTGGTCTGCTCCCAGAGTTCTGGCCGCTGTTTGCGGCCAGTAAGGGTTTCGCAGCAGCTCCCTTCCCAGGAACACGAGATCTGCCTGCCCGGCTG
>JALGXY010000134.1 GCA_029824495.1 Fimbriimonadia bacterium | reverse complement strand
CTTCTGCCCGCAGCGGTGGAAGCAGCCTTATCTGGATCAGGGCCATGGGGATACGCGAGCCAGCTTCTACGGGATGATCGCCAACATCGACGATAATGTCGGGCGGCTGCGGCAGCTTCTCGAAGACGAAGGGATCGCCAAAGACACAATCTTCATCTTTATGACCGACAACGGCTCGACCGGTGCGCCCGGCGGCCACAGCTTCAATGCCGGGATGAGAGCCAAAAAGGGCTCGCACTATGACGGCGGCCACCGAGTGCCGTTTTTCATGCACTGGCCCGGCGGCGGATTCGACAAGAGCCAGCCGATCGACAGGCTGACCGCTCACCTCGATATCCTTCCGACCCTGACATCTCTTATCGGGCTCGATCACAAATCGGAGCTGCCGCTGGACGGCCAGGACATCTCCTGGATGTTCCGTGGAGAAGACCGGCCTTATAGCCGCACGCTGTTTATAGACACACAGCGGATTCTGCAGCCGAGGAAGTGGCGGAACTCCTGTGTTGCAACCGAAAAATGGCGGCTGATCAACGGCGAAGAACTGTACGCGATCAAAGAGGACCCTGGCCAGCAGGAGAACGTTGCGGCAGACCATCCAGAGGTCGTGTCTGAGCTTCGACGTCGCTACGAAGCCTATTGGAAGTCACTCCAGCCGCAATTCACCTTCATCCCGTGGATTCCGATCGGGGCGAAGCAGTCGCCGAATCAACGACTGATGTCGCACGACTGGTTTTTGGATGGCAATCCAGCGGCATGGCATCAGAACAACGCCAGAAACAGATCTGTCGCCTCTGGATCGTGGCATGTCGATGTCCGGCAGAACGGCATCTATGAGCTGAAGCTGATGCAGGTGCCAGAAGAGGCAGGCGAGCCGATGCGGAACGTGGTTCGCAGCGAACTTTGGATCGGAGCGGACAGGTACAGCCTCCCTGTCACGCAGGGCGCCCTCTCGGTTGTCTACAACGTTCGTTTGAGCAAGGGCCGAAAGAAGCTGCAGGGCTGGCTGCTCGGCAATGACGGCAAGAACCGGGGCCCCTACTACCTCGACGTCAATCTGATCAGGGCGGATTAAGCGTCGACAGCCTGGATCAGCGGGGCGATCTTCTTGAGGGATTGGTTGAGCTTCTCGTTCTTGGTTTGAGCGAGGGCTGCGTCGAGGTCGCCTGACTCTTGATAGGCCAGATAGAACCTAAAGGTCTCCATGATCGTTGCCGCCATATCTTCGAAGGTGAGGCGCTCAGGATCGGCAATCTCATCCTGGTCAAAACCCGCGTCGTCGATCAATCCGAGCTGAAGCAGAACGGCATCGAGGTTCATAAAACGAAGCCTGCGAATCGAGTCGTCAGACAGCTCTCACTGTTGGGCCTATGTCTTCAGCTCTTCGGTGACTTCAATCCCCCTCAACGGCCAGAGGTGTGAGTAGATCGCAGCCATCCGGAGCTGATCATCGCTCGCGTCCATCTCAGCCAGTGCGCCGACGGCATAGACCGCTGATTGGGCGAAGATATCTGTGCCGCCTGGCTGGAGGGTCTCGATCAGTCGAAAAACGCCCCTGCAGAGTTCGTTCTCTGTGTGACGGCTCAAAGTTCAAGCTCCGACAAGAACTGGCAGACCTCTCCGATCTCATCTTCCGTCGCCGTCCTCGGGTCGAGAAGAACAGAGTCGCCCTCGATTCGAGCAACAATCGGCTTGGGCCGCACTCTCAGAGTTCTCGCCAGCCGATCTGCCGAGCTGCTCTTGAGCGAGGCACAAAGGGTTGGAACTGAGAGTCCTGGCAGTGAACCGCCGCCAATCTTCGATTCCGATTCGACCACGTCCGAGTCACCGGGCCAGGAGTTCGCCAGCTTTTCTGCCAACGGCCTCAAGTCATCAACAGTTCGACTGAGCGCGTTCCACACAGGGATCTCGAGCTCGCGCTGCTCGAGATAGAGCCGCAGAGTGGCTTCGAGCCCAGCTAATGTGAGCTTGTCGATTCTGACCGCTCGGGCAATCGGGTGTTTGGCAAGCTGAGCCACAGCCTCTCTCGACCCGAGGATCAGCCCGGCCTGCGGGCCGCCAAGCAGCTTGTCTCCAGACGCAAGCACCAGATCGGCACCAGCCTTAAGGGCTTCGTTGAGAGTCCGCTCTTTGGCCAGCCCAAACCGTGTTGTATCGACCAGGCATCCGCTGCCCAGGTCGTCGATCAGCATCAGCCCTCTATCATGAGCCGCAGATGCAAGCGCCTCGGAATCTGGCTGGGCGGTAAAGCCAACAATCTGATAGCTGCTTGGGTGGCACTTAAGCCACGCACCTGTATCAGAGTTGGTGGCATCTTCAAAATCTGATAGCCGCGTCTTGTTTGTGCAGCCGACCTCAACTAAACGGCAGCCTGACGCTTCGATCACATCCGGCATCCGGAATGAGCCGCCAATTTCAACCATCTGCCCCCGAGAAAGGACAACCTCTCTTCCTCTTGCCACAGCCGAAAGTGCGAGCAGAACAGCAGAGGCGCAATTGTTGACAACCAGCGCCGCAGCAGCGCCGGTGAGCTCACAAAGCAGGTCCTCGACGTGCGACTGCCGATTGCCTCGCTGGCCAGATTCAAGGTCAAACTCGACGACAGCATGGGAGGCAGCAACGGCGGCCACCGCTGCTGCAGCCTCGTCAGCCAATCGTGCCCGACCCAATCCTGTGTGGAGCACGACCCCTGTCAGGTTGATCGCCGGCTTAGTCTTTAGGGAGGTCAGCCCCTTCGCCTGCTCCACGGCATTAGAAACGAACTGCTCGAAGGGGATCTCTTCTCCAGCGAGTGCTCGGGCCCTCAGGCCAGCGACCGCCAGACGGGCAGCCTTGGCAGCAATCGTCGGAGCAAAGCCAGCAAGTTCAGGGCTCGACGCTAGTCTGTCGATCTGAGGGATGGAAGGAGGAGACGACATAAATGACTGAATCCAAGTTTAGCGCGTCTCGGTAAGATAGTGTTATGGGTGCTGGCTATCCTCCCCCGCCTCCAAGCGGATCGAAGAAGTCGACGACATCAACTTTGGTGATCGTCATCGCTGTTGTCGCCTTCTGCTGTTTGGGTGCAGTCGGCGCAATGTTCTTTGTGGGCAAGAAGGTCCTCGAAGTTGGCACGAGCTCAATGCAGTGCTTTGCGAACGCCGAAGTTGCTCACACAGCGATGCTGGCCTACGCAGAAGAGAATGGATCACTGCCACCTGCTGAGAACTGGCAGGATGAGATCCGGCCTTACTACGAGGCTGCTAAGGAGGAGTTTGAGGCTGATATTCCTGATGAAGATGGCCCTGAGTTCGCCAAGGACATGTTCCGGGCCAAGCCTCCTGGCGTCCCGCTCTCCTGCGAGTTTGGCGATGACTCAACAGCGTTCTCATACAACTCAGAAGTTGCTGGTCTTGCGCTTGAAGATATTGAAGACCCTGCGGCGACAGTGCTGCTTTTTGAGCAATCGACGATGGAGTACAACTTTGCCAGCCCCTATTCTGAGTTCGATGAACCTCAGCCAACCTTCTTTAATGATGAGCGGGATTGGATCCTGATCTTTGTTGAGGAAGACGGTGATTTCTTCGAATCGTCACGGTCGGTCACAATCGATTAGCGTATAATGCAGTTCTGAGGCGTAGATGACAATTGTACATTCGCTTGCT
>JALGXY010000133.1 GCA_029824495.1 Fimbriimonadia bacterium | reverse complement strand
GAGGAATCCGCCAAGCGCCTGAGCACCGACCAGGTTGTACTCCGACGTGCCGATGATGACAGTCGGTTTGCCGATGGAGAATCCAAAGGCGACCAGGATCGGGAAGGCGATGGCAAGGATGCCAGGTCCAAGCAGCTCGCGCTGAGCGGCTTTGGTGACGATGGCAACACATCGACCGTAGTCGGGTCGGCTTGTGCCGGCCATGATGCCCGGATCTTTCTTGAACTGATCTCGAACGTCATTGATGAGTTCGAAGGCAGCTCGTCCAACCGCGTTGATCGAGAATGCTGAGAAGAGGTACGGCGCCGCACCACCAATCAACAATCCGAGGAAGATCTCTGGAACATCGAGTGACATTCCGAGCTGAGTCAGATGCGCCTCTTCAACGAATGCGTGGAAGAGTGCAACAGCTGCAACAACCGCCGTGGCGATCGCAAAGCCCTTTGTCAGAGCCTTGGTTGTGTTGCCGGCTGCGTCGAGCAGCTGAACAGCTCGCGCGCCATCCGGGTTGCCCTCATCTGCGCCTGACATCTCGAACACGCCCTGGGCGTTGTCAGAGATCGGACCAAATGTATCCATCGCAAGGATATAGCCTGTTGTGGTCAGAAGACCGAGGCCAACCAGTGCGATGCCGTAGAAGCTCAGCAGATAACCGCCGAACACGGAAGCGGGGAAGATCAACAGCGGACCGATCAAACAAAGGACGATCGCGAATACGCTGAAGACAGAGGACTCCTTACCGTAAGCGAATCCTGTGATGATCATGGGAGCTGGACCTGCCGAAGCGATGTGTGCTACTTCCTGAACGGGCTTGTTGTGGAGGCCCACGTAGTAATCGGTCAGACCTTCAAAGGCGAAGGCCATGATGATGCCGAAGATGATGCAGACGGCGAATCGCCACCAGTGCACATCCTGGTGCTCAGCTTTGGCCAGGGAGATGTTCTTAAGCGGCGGGTTGGCAACTGTTGAGAAGCTGTTCTCAATCTCGTCGAGAAGAGCATCGGCCTCTTCTGTCTTGCCTTCGCGCTGAAGATTGAACGCTTCGTTCTGCTTCTCGCTGAGTGCGATCTGCTCCTCTTCACGGGCCTTGTCAAGCGCCTTCATATCCTCGACGCTCACCTTCACGAACTGGAAGGGTGCTTCGCCGAGGGTGTCTCGACCGAAGACTCGTGTCGGATCTGGCAGCCGCAGCTCTGACGGCTCGTAGTTGAGCGGTTCGAGCTCAGGTGCAGGAGCAGCCTGAAGATCTTCTGACGGTGTCATTTCGCCGTCACCCTCAGCCTGAGGAGTCGGGGTCGGATCACCAGCTTCTTCACCAGCCGGAACAACTGTCTCCTCTTCAGCCGGCTCTTCTGCATCGCCTTCGGCGGATGCTGCGTCGCTCGGCTCTTCGGCATCAGTGCTGTAAGCCATAAGGAGCTCACCTTCACTGTTGGCGTAGAGATTGACTTCGTAGGAGGCTCGCAGATCGAGCTGGACCTGGACACCGGGCCCTGGGTTTTGGCTCTTCAACTGTTCGCTGAACTTATTGAACTCTTCTGAAGTGACTGGTCCAATATGGAACAGCTGAGTGGTTGTTTCGATTCCGTCATGTGACGAGAGATCGATGCTGTAGATGTGAAGGTCGTCCCAGTCTGTGCCTTCTGCAAGCGGGAGATAGTTGCCTGTCGGAACTCCGCCTTCGCCAACTTCTGGCATCGAATACTCGAGGACCGGGCTTTCATGATCAAAGTCGACCTTAGCGTAGCCGTCAAGCTTCTTGACATCCATCATGTAGTTAGGCTCGACCGTATTAGCCTGAGCGATAACCTGTCGCTTGTCAACATCCTCCATCGGAAGGTTGCTGATCAGCGTGTGATTCATCAGCTCTGCTTCAGTAACCAACAGCGGGTCTTTTCCGGTGGAATCAGCCAGATCAGCTCGCGCCCTCAAAACGGGTGAGATCGAACTGGCTTCAGCCTCTTCAGTTCCGACAATCTGATTGGTTCTGATGACTGCATCAGAACCGCCCATCATAAAGTAGGCGAGAGGAATGGTCGCGAGCGCCGCGATGACAGCTGAGCCACGGAATCCTGTCTGGATCGGCTTGAGCGGATCGGCTTCAACGTCGTTGGAACCCTTGACCAAAAAGATGCCGATGATTGAAGCGATGATTCCGACGCCTCGTGCCATCAGGGCAAAGAGGATTAGTCGCGTCCAGGTTTCGGTATCAAAGATAGCTGCGGTTGCTGCGCCAAGAATGATGGCGGCAACCAGAGTGACTTCGTAAGATTCAAAGACGTCTGCAGCCATGCCAGCACAGTCGCCAACGTTGTCGCCAACGTTGTCTGCGATGGTGGCTGGGTTTCTCGGATCGTCTTCAGGAATGCCTGCTTCGACTTTGCCGACCAGGTCAGCTCCGACGTCTGCAGCCTTGGTGAAGATGCCGCCGCCGACTCGCATAAACAGTGCAGCGAGCGAGCCGCCAAATCCAAAGCCGACCAGCAGCTTCATCGCCTCTGCTTTAAAGAGCAGGAAGATGATCGATGCGCCAAGGAGGCCCATACCGACAGTCAGCATGCCAGCGACTGAACCGCTCTTGAATGCTGTCTCAAGGCTCTCTTTGGGGCTCTTAAGTGCAGCTGCGGCAGTTCGCATGTTGGCCATGACAGCCATCTTCATACCGGCGTAGCCAGCAATGTAGGATGCGCCAACACCTGCGATAAAACAGACAGAGGTCCAGATGGCTAGGTTGGTGCCATAGGACGACGAATACATAGAGTACAGTCCGACAGCCAGAACACCGACGAAGATCGCCATGGTGGTGACCTGCTTTTTCAGGTACGCCATGGCGCCCTCCATGATCGCCTGACCAACTTCCTGCATCTTCTCGGTACCTGTCGATTTGCCCTTTACGTAGTTGAACATGATCGCCGCGAAGACAATCGCGATGATTCCAAATCCAAGTGAAGCGTAAAGGTAGTACTCATCTGTGCTCGTCAGCTGGAGCTGGACATTTCCGCCGCCTGCGGCGAGAACAGCTCCTGGGAGTGCAGTGAGACCAACGATCAGGGCAAGAAGACCGGACAGCCGACGAAGGGCGGCCGAACCAAGGTTTTGCAAAGCCTTTTTCATGAATGACATTCCTGTGACCTGTTCAAAACAGGCAACTCAAAGAAACGAGGACCGCGTCGCGGTCCCCGGACATCGTTCGCAACGATACCCCAGCTTCAAGCTAAAGCTTGAGACTGAACACGCTATGCGTCTTTAGAAATCTCAAACTTCGCTTCGCCGCCGGCTTCGATAATCTGACGGCTGAGAAGGTCAGCTTTTTTCCGCGGAACACGCTCAAAGAGCGTAATTGGTGCATTTTCGATGACTTCTTTGATCTGTTTTCGATTCAGAGCGAGCATTCGCTGGAGAATCGTGATCATCTGGTCTGTGTGCTTTCCGGGGCTGATCAAGATCAGATCGTACGGGTTGTCGTCATCTTTTCGCGTGAAGTGCTCTAAGACCTCTTTCGCTTCCGGATCGTCATCTGTGGCGATCGGGATCACGCGGTCACAGTTTTCACAAACCAGGCCGGTGCTCTTGTCGCTGTAGTAGTTGAGGTGCTGGCAGAAACCACACTGAACCTGAAAGACCTCGAGGATCTTTCCATCAACGATCGGAATCT
>JALGXY010000132.1 GCA_029824495.1 Fimbriimonadia bacterium | reverse complement strand
ATCCTGAACGTTGCTGATCTTCTTCTCGAAGAACAGAATCACCGGCTCTTCGTAGACTGTCTCCATCCGCTCTGGGTTGGTGACAAAGTAGGGGCTCACGTAGCCTTTGTCGAAGCGAAGTCCCTCGACGATGTCGAAGCCAGTTTCGGTTGAAACCTTGTTCTCCTCAACTGTGACAACACCCTCTTCACCGACCGTGTCGATCACTTCAGCGACCAGTCCTCCAATCTCTTCATCATTGGCGGAAATCGTAGCGACCTCCTGCATCCCCTGGCGGCCCTTGACAGGCGTGGAGAGCTTTTCCAGCTCCGAAACCAGGAGTCCGACTGCCTGGTCGATTCCGCGCTTGATCTGCAGCGGGCTACTGCCTGCTGCGACGTTTCGAGAGCCTTCGCGGTAGATGGCCTGAGCCAAAACGACTGAAGATGTGGTTCCGTCGCCTGCAAGGTCGTTGGTTTTGCTGGAGACCTCTCGAATGAGCTGTGCGCCCATGTTCTCAAATCGGTCTTCGACCTCGATCTCCTTGGCGATGGTAACGCCGTCATTGATGACCGTGGGGCTGCCGAACTTGCGTTCGAGAACCACGTTTCGACCACGGGGGCCGAGAGTCACCTTGACTGCATTGGCCAATGTATCGACGCCGCGCTCAAGAGCTGCACGGGCGTCTGTGCTGAATTTCAGTTCTTTGTCTGACATTTAAATCTGTGTCCTGGGTCAGTCGATGACTGCAAGAATGTCCTCGCCACGGAGGATCATCAGGTCGTTGCCCTCGACCGAAACCTCGGTTCCGGAGTACTTGCCATAGAGAACAGTGTCGCCATTGCTGACACCGATGGGAGCGAGCTGGCCGCTGTCGAGCATCTTGCCCGGGCCGACTGCGATGACAGTGCCTCGCAGGGGTTTCTCTTGGGCTGAGTCGGGAAGAATGATGCCGCTGGCGGTCTTCTCCTCTTTCTCCGCCGGTTCAACAACGATGCGGTCGTGAAGCGGTTGAATCTTCATCTTGGTACGTTTGTCCTTTGTGAATACTCCGAGTTCATCGGAGCGATTGCTTTGGCAGTATACAACCGAGAGTGCCAAAAGACGGCCTGGCACTAGGTCCGCCATAATACAGATAGAGGCTTGGCTCGTCTGATCCACTAATCACCATGACTGCGCTGCTGTTCGCTGCTCTTCTGAGTCAAAAGACTCCACCTCCACCGCCACCAACCATGGGCGCGATGGAGATTATTCAGTCTTGGTCGTTTTTGTCTCCCAAACAGGTGACAGCAGTCCAGGAGATCCAGCTTCTCTTGATCGGCGAAGACTGGATCGATGCTGTTCGGAAGAATGAGGATCTGATGAACCAGATGCCTGAGGCTATCTTCAAGGCTGGGGGCATGCTTCCACTGGTTGATATCCGTCCGGCAGGGGATAAGTCACCTCCCAAAACACAGAAGCGGCTTGATGGCTGGCAGTGGCGACTCTCTATTGGCTGGCTGGCCACCTATGCCCTCGATTTCCCAGGTGCACATCGGCGATTCCTCCGAGTTCACGTTGAAGGGCCCGCAGTCTGGACCAAGGATGCTGAAATGGCCTCATCCGAAGCCCTGATTCGGCAGGGGAGGCTTGCGGAGGGACGGCGAATTCTGATCAAGCACAAGGCTCTCCAGAAGGAAGACGAGCTGATCTTGACCCTGGCCCTTGACGGCTCGGCATCCTCACGGGTTCAGCTTCACAGTTTGGCAATGGATGGGCGACCAAAACTCTCTGGTGTTATCGGCGGGCAGGCGATCGAAGAACCAGAAAACAGGATGAGCAGCAAAGGTCGGATGCATGCTGCCATGCTTCTGGGCGAGATCTCCTGGCGGGAGAACAACAAGGACCTCGCAAAAACCTATTTCACGAAAGCTGCTGAGCTGTCAGCCGGCAGCTGGAGTCACCGGGCCAGAATCGCCCGCGCACAAAAGGCGTTCATCGAAAAGCCACAAAAGCCCCCAACCCGATAAAGGTTGAGGGCTCTTGAACCGCGAAACGCGGATTAGTCGAGATCGCCGCTCAATCCCTGAGCGAGCTGGATCTTGGTGTCATGGTTCACAGTGAAGGCAACGCGGTGGGTTACCGAATCGAGAACCGGCTCTGCAGCAGGGTGGCCGTTGCCCGAAGATTTGACCCCACCGAAGGGAACATGAACCTCGGCGCCGATGCTCGGCAGGTTCACGTAGCCGACGCCGTACTCAGCCTTGTCTCGGACATAGCGCCACTTGCGGTAGTCCTCGGTGATGACAGCCATCGCCAGCCCGTAGTCTGTGTCGTTGTAGACACGAACGGCTTCTTCGAGTCCGTCGATCGGAATGATCGCCACATGCGGGCTGAAGGCTTCCTCTCGCAGGCAGAAGGTGTCGTCGCGGTACGGGTCGAATCGATAGACGAAGGGTGAGACAAAGTTGCCGTCAGCATGCTCGCCTTCGGTCAGGACTGAACCCGGAAGAAGGACTTCGCAGCCATCTTCGATCGCCTTGGCTTTGTGGTGCTCCCACTTGGCGACGCCCTCTTGGCTGATCAGCGGGCCAATAAACGTGTTGGCCTCGAGCCCGTTGCCCACCTTTAGCTTTTCGGCTGCCGCCACAAAGCGTTTTGTGAACTCAGCTTCAATAGCACGGTCAACGATCATTCGTCCAGATGAGACACAGCGCTGGCCAGACGTGCGGAACGCTCCCATGACGCAGGCGTTCACTGCCAGGTCGAGATCGGCATCTGCCAGAACGATGGTGGCGTTCTTGCCGCCCATTTCTGTGGCTACAAACTTGTGAGCTTCGGCAGCTGCAGAGCGCTGGATCATCTTGCCCACAGCTCGGGAGCCGGTAAAGAGGATAGCTGCAATGTCAGGGTGCTTGACGATCGCGTCACCTGTGTCTTCGCCCATGCCGTGAAGAATGTTGATGACGCCTGCCGGGAATCCGGCCTCGATCACCATTTCAGCAATTTGGTGTCCGCAGAGCGGAGTCTCTTCAGAGGGCTTCCAGACTACGGTGTTTCCGGCAAGCACGCTCGGCAGGACGCCCCACAGAGGGATGGCAACCGGGAAGTTCCAAGGGGTGATGACCCCGATGACACCTTTGGGCTTTCGAAGAATGTACGCATCTTTGGCAGCAATCTCACTGCTGATCATCAGGCCGATAGCTTCTCGTCCCTTGCCAGCCATGTACTGGGCCATGTGCAGAGCTTCAATTACATCTGCGTAGGCTTCGTTGGTCGGCTTTCCGCACTCCTGTGTGACCAGCTTGGTCAGCGCCGCTGTTTCTCGCTTGATCAACTGAGCAAAGTTGTCAATGATCTCAGCCCGCTGGACCCAGCTCTTTGATCGCCACGGGTCGTAGGCGGATCGAGCAGCCTTGACTGCGTCATCGACTTGAGAGCGGCTCGCTTTGGGAAAGACGCCGAGGACTTCGCTCTTGCGAGCCGGGTTGACACTTTCGAACGATGAGTCGCTGCCGACCCATTCGTTGTTGATCAGGTTCATCGCCTGCACTGGTGCTGATTCGTTGTTCATGCCCATCTTCTTGGACCGCTTTCGGGTCTTGGTTTGGATTCTACCGACCCAGCCCAGACCCTTCGGGGTCTGATGGAACAGGAGACCCTGGCCCGGCCTATGATCTCCGAACGAGTCATCATAGAGGGTGAA
>JALGXY010000131.1 GCA_029824495.1 Fimbriimonadia bacterium | reverse complement strand
CCTCCGTCCGGGCCATTCTCCTCCTTAGGTTTAATTGAACCTGCCAATTTGGCCCTTGTACGACAAGATTCTGTCCCATCGACTTCGGAAGCATAAGACCAGGGCGAAAGCTTCTGGTCCTTCACCTCTTCTAATATGAGGTGAGGAGGGACGTATCTCAACCCGACCAGTGTGCCATGGGCAGGCAGTGCCTCTCTCATCTAACAAGAATCGCCAGAGCTAGGTTTCTTCAGCTCCTCATCCAGCAGCTCACGCCGAAGAATCTTCATCGCGCCGCTCTTCGGAAGCACGTCTCGGAACTCGATCTGCCGCGGTATCTTGTAGGCCGCCAGCTGCTCTCGACAGTATAGGATCAGCTCTTCAGCAGTGACAGACTCTCCTTCCCGAAGCACCACGAAGGACTTCACCGTCTCTCCGCGCTTATCATCCGGGACGCCGATCGTCCCTGCCTCGACCACCGCTGGATGCTTCGTCAATACGTCATCAATCTCGTTGGGATAGATGTTGTATCCACCAGCGATGATCAGCTCCTTCTTTCGACCAACAATGTAGAAGTAGCCGTCCTCGTCCATCTTGGCGATGTCGCCCGTGTACAGCCATCCGCCGCGGATGCACTCTTTCGTGGCGTCGGGCCTTTTCCAATACCCCTGCATCACTTGAGGGCCTTGAATCAGCAGCTCTCCCTCTTCACCAACAGGTAGGTCAGTTACGCCGTCCTCCAGAGAAACGATCCTGCAGTCGGTGTTGGGCATGGGCACACCGATGCTCCCGTTCTTTTGCATCCCAGCGAGTGGGTTGCAGTGAGTAACCGGGGACGTTTCCGTCATCCCAAATCCTTCGACGATTCGCCCTTTTGTCATCGACTCATATCGTTCCCGGACAGAGCTCGGCAGAGGAGCCGAAGCCGAGAAGCAGGCTTTGACGCTCGTGAGGTCGAGCTTGTCGACACCAGGGAAGTTGATGATGGCGTTCAGCTGGGATGGCACGGCCGGGAAGATCGTGACCCGATGCTTGGCGATGTTCTTGATCAGGCCCGTCAGGTCACGAGGATCGGCCATCAGAACGATCGTTCCGGCGACCGAGATCGGGAAGTTCATGCCGACAGTCATCCCGTAGACGTGGAAGAACGGAAGGCACGCTAGAAAGACAGCGTCTCCCGTCTCAACGCTTGTAAACCAGGCCCTGGTCTGCTGCACGTTGCGGGAGAGGTTTTTGTGCGTGAGCATGGCCCCTTTCGACAGCCCGGTCGTGCCGCCGGTGTACTGCAGGACGGCCAGGTCATCCAGTTCAATATCATGCTGCGGCGGTGTCGGGCTGTTCTTGGCAATCAGATCCTTGAAGAAGTGGATCCCATCTCCAGCCTCAACCCTTGCCGTCAGCGGAGTCTTTGCTCTCTTCAGCTTGTTTGAAGCGATCAAGTTCAATGGAAAGCGAAGATAGTCGGGGATGGCCGTGACGATGAAATGCTTTACCGGGAGCCTGTCCCGCATCGCTTTGATGCGGCTTTCATACAGGTAGTCGCTGACCACGACAACTCGGCAGTCGGAATCCGTCCACTGGTGCTCCAGTTCCCGCTCCACATAGAGCGGATTCGTCATGACGACCTGCGCGCCTAGTGAGAGAGTTGCGTAGTAGGCGATGACAGTCTGCGGCAAATTGGTCAGTTGAATCCCCACCCGACTGTCCTTCTGGACTCCGAGTGCCGCCAGCCCGGTCGCAAACCGATCGACATGCTCCATGAGCTCCCGAAAGGTCATGCGGCAGTTCATAAAGATCAGCGCCGTGCTGTCTCCATGCTCGGAGGCGGCTCTCTCAAGGAACTCCGGCAGGCTGATGTCTTCGAACAAGACATCAGGAGAGACGCCTTCATCGTAATGCTGGTGCCATACTCGACTATCCATCTTCTGCCTTCTCACCGTGCTTTCTCGGGAATGCGATCAGACCTGCAAGCCATGCTCCGCACAAGGGCAGTGCAAGCGCCCAGCTCTGAATCTCCTTCCATCCCCTAAATACTACGCCGTCCTTTGCGAGAATAGCTAGCCCAAAGCAGAGCAGAACTGCTCCGACTACTTGACGCCACGCTGCGGCTGGCTGAGCGGCTGGTCTGTTCCTCTCAAATCTGCCGAAGATCATGGCCAGGGCTGCAAGTGCAGCGACAAAGCAGGCAAACCAGACTGGCCGGGCCGCCCACCATGCTCCGCTTCCGGCATCAGTTGTGAGGCCCAAATCACCAAACTTCCACGCAGCCCCTACTATCAACGTGAGCGCGGTGAAGTGCCACAGGTAGATCGTCATGATCATCCCGTTGATGATGATTGTGAGCGTCCAGGGCCTTGAGTTCTTCAGCCACTGCCGGATAGGCCTCTCCAATGAGAGCAGAACTCCGCACTGCGCCAGGCCTAGCGCCAGCATCGGCAGCTTGGGCGGGAATGAGTTGCTTATCCCATCTCCCGGATTTCCGGCCATGTGGACCGGGTAGGGAAAGAGGTCAAGGTTGGTCAGGCAGACTAGCAGCACGAGCCCGCCAAGCCCCCAGGAGAGGCTCTTTTGCAAGCCCTCCAGCTTGCCCTCACGCCATGCATAACCCAACTGGTGAATCGCGAACCAGATGAAGATGAAGTTGAGGTAGCCGACCTGCTCGCTGCCAGTCCGAAAAGTGAGAAAATCCACCAAGACGGCAGCACCCACAAACATCCAGAAGGAGTGAAGGCCGAATCGCAGCCACGCTGCATGGGTGACAGGAGCCAGCAGTACCACGAGCATGTAGACGGCAAGGAACCACGTCGGCACGATAGCCAGCTGCGAGGCAAGTTCGACTGCAGGCTTGTCGACAAAATCACCTGCATGTCCCAGCACTTTGAAAGACTCTGCCTCGCTTGCAAAGAGCGTTCCGAGGCCCACAATGATCCCCCAAGCGACGAGCAGAGGAATGACGGGGCCGATTAACCTCTCAAGCCGCCCTTTCAGCCAGTCCTGATACGACTTGCCCTTACTGAGCGAAGAACTCCACGAGACGCCGTTGGAGTAGCCGCCTACTAGGAAGAAGATTGGCATCACCTGGAAGACCCATGTCAGCCACTTTGACCACTCCTGGTGGACGAGCAGGTTGCTGACGTAGACTTGTCCATCCTCCAGGAAGACGGCGGTGACTAGCCAATGGCCAGTGATGACTGCGATTATCGAGAGTGCGCGCAGAAAGTCCACGCACCTATTCCGTGACTCAGCAGTATTGGCTGCAGCTTCCGCCGCCTTCAACCACATTCCCATGTTCTCCTCCTACATTGGACAAAGACGCGATGCTCAAATCGCGTGGGAATCTGATAGTACCTATTCTGGGACAGCACCGCCAAAGTGGATTGGAACTCAGGCGTGTGCGTTGCTGGCATCATGGTGGCCAGGATTGTCGTCAGATGACAGAGGTGAGTGCTACGGGGTCCACAACTGGGGAGTCGCATAAACAAGACTCCACAGCAGGGAGTCTAGCCCTATTGCGCTGCTAAGATAGAAGGCCTTGAGGCAAGTGTTTTTGATAGTGAGTCTGCGTTCAAAGGGTACACGGGTCTGTGAGCCAAGCCTGATCTCAGCTTCTCTCTTGAAGAAGACTTGCGTCTACCGCTGTCGTACGACAATTTGTACGACAGGGGCTCTGGCTAACTCGGGAGTACCACCGTCCAACTCCTAATTTCTACCATCCACCAGGTTCAAACAGCCTAAGCTCCCCCTC
>JALGXY010000130.1 GCA_029824495.1 Fimbriimonadia bacterium | reverse complement strand
AAAAATCAGGACACAGTACTGCGCCACCTGTGTGTAGGTGATGCCTTTCATGCCGCCCGCAACTGCGTAGAAAAGCACGATCAGCATGCCGATCATGATGCCGACGTTCACATCGACTTCAAGAAACCGCGAGAAGACCACACCGACGCCGCGCATCTGTCCTGCGACATAGGTGAACGAGATGATGATCGCGCACAGAACCGCGACCTGCCTGGCTGTGTTCGAGTAGTACCGTTCACCGATAAAGTCGGGCACGGTGAACTTGCCAAACTTGCGCAGGTAGGGCGCGAGCAGGAGTGCCAGCAGCACAAAGCCGCCGGTCCAGCCCATCAGATAGACCGAGCCGTCGTAGCCGCCAAACGAGATGATGCCGGCCATCGAAATGAACGAGGCGGCGGACATCCAGTCGGCTGCTGTGGCCATGCCGTTCGCCAGCGGGTGGACATGTTTGCCAGCGATATAGAACTCTCCAGTCGTGCTGACGCGAGACCAGATCGCGATGCCGATATAGATTGAGAACGAGATCGCGACGATAACAAAGGTCCAGAGCTGAACTTGGCTCATTCTTCGTCAGCCTCCTCAACGCCGTACTGTCTGTCCATAGCGGCCATCCGCTTGGTGTAGACCCAGATCAGGATCACAAAGGTGATGATCGAACCCTGTTGGGCGAACCAGAACCCGAGCTTGAATCCGCCGAGGCGGACTGCGTTGAGCTGTTCGACGAGCAGGATTCCAAAAACGAGGCTCACCAGAGCCCAGATCGACAGTAGGATGATGACCAGCTTGACGTTGGCCTTCCAGTACTGCCGATGCCGGTCGTTGTTCTCGTTGCCGGACATGTCCCGACCATTATGCCTGCGGGGACTGGTCTAATTGCTGGAAACCGCATCCAGCCACTTCGCCAGCGCGCGTGACGCCCGCCAGTGCTCCATCAGAAACTGGGGCAGATCGTCGCGCAGGGCCTCGTCGGCCGGATACTCCGCCCAGATGTAGAACTGCTTGTTGAAGATGAGCGGCTCGGCCTTGGCAGCCTCTTTGAACTCGGCTGGCAGCACCTTGTTCTTGTCGCCCTGAATCTCGCCGAACATCTGTTTGAACTGCTTGGCTTTGATCACCTTGTGCAGGCCGCTGGAGTCGACCGCCAAAGCACGCCGCACAGCAAGCAGCGCCTCTTTGTCGGGAGCATAGAGACCGCTGGCGAACGCGAGCCGCTTATCTGAGATCTCGAAGTACATGCCGACCGGACCGTCCATCTTTCGGCCATTCGGAGCTATGATCGCCCCCGCATGGTCCTTGTACGGCAGCTTGTCCTTGCTGAACCGCACATCTTTGTAGATCCGGAAGATCGCGTCTTTGGGTGTCATCTGAATCCGGTTATCCTCTGATGAGACCAGCGCGATCAGCTCGGCGACCAGGCTCTCGAAAGGCTGCTTGACCGACTTCTCATAACGCTTCTTGTTCTCCTGAAACCACTCGCGGTGGCAGTTCTGATCCAGCTCACGAAAGAAGTCGAGGAAGTCCTGCTCAATCCAGCTCATGCGCCGATTCTATCCTGTGCACCAGCGAATATCGTACAATAAATCCATGGCTGATAAAGAGAGCGAAGAGAAGCTGTACCACCCTAGTCCAGCTGAGATCAAGGCGATAGAAGAGGGGTTGAAGAGCTTGGAGGAGGGCCCAACCTCAACCTGGGATGAGGTGATGGTGAAAGCACGAATGAAGGGAGAGGAATGGGAGAAAAGGAAAAAGAGCAAGCCGAAAACAGCATAGCTGCTTATTCCGAGGCAGCCAAGAACGACCTCGCGGCTATCTACTTCAAGACACTATTCGACTGGGGAGTTGATCAAGCTGAAGCGTACGCGGCCTTCATTCGTGATCGCGCGAATGCAGCTTTGGAGGGATCGCCAGTCGTCAGGCGGCTTGATTCTTCAATTGACGTCTACTTCATCTCTGCGTATTGGAAGAACGCCAGCCAGGGACATAACATCTTCTTTCGCCACACAGAACAGGGCATCGCAGTCATCCGAATCCTCCACTCTTCGATGAACTCGTCGGAGCACTTCGACGCCTGATCCACCAGGACTGGACCGAACTGTTTCCCGCCGTTGCGGTATCACCTAGCGGATGGCGGAAGCTGCTGAAGAGAAGCGCGACCTGATCTTGGATCGGACAGTGATTCAGGAACGAGTGGTCGACATGTTCAGACCTTACAAGAAGAAGGTCTGGCTGACCATCTTTGTGGTCTTGGTCGCTTCAATTCTCGGCATCATCCAGCCGTTCCTGCTTGAAACGCTCATTGATGATGGAATCAAGCCGCTGGTCGACGCAGGCGAAAATGTCCAGCGCCAATACATGGATGTAGTGACGAATGTTTCGATCTGGATCGTGGTCGTCACAATTCTTGCCGCCGGCCTCACGCTTCTTTATGGCTGGCTCGGCGTTATGGTTGGCCAAGGCGTGATGTGCGATCTTCGCCAGCGGCTCTTCACACACCTGCAGGGCATGTCGCTCAAGTTCTTCACTTCCAGCCGCACAGGTGAGATTCAGACGCGGCTCATCAGCGATGTTCAGGGGATCCAGACTGTTGTCTGCAGCGGATTGGTCGACGCCCTGTCGAATGTAACGATAGTCATTACTTCACTCGTCGCCATGTTCATCATGGACTGGCGGCTGACACTGCTTTCCATCGCGATGATCCCGTTCTTCGCCATCTTCGGAAAGTACGTTGGAGGATACGCCCAGAGAGTCACAAAAGGGACTCAGGAACAGACCGGCGAGCTCAATTCGATGATGCAGGAGACCCTCTCGATCAGTGGGATTCTGCTCACCAAAACGTCTGGGCGGCTTGACGTCCTCACCGACAAGTTTGGCAAAGAGAATCGGTCGCTGGCAGACTGGCAGATTAAGCTTCAGCTCCTGCAGTACATGTTCTTCGGCATGATCCGGATGATCACGACCGTTGCGCCGGTCCTGGTCTATTGGTTCGCCGCATACATGATCTTCAAGGGTGATACTTCGATCACAATCGGAACGGTCTTCGCGTTTACATTCCTTCAAACGAGGATGTTCTTCCCGGTGACTGGCCTTCTCTCACTCCAGGTTGAGATCCTTCGGTCATTTGCGCTGTTTGACCGGATCTTTGAGTACCTCGATAAACCGCTCGACGTGCAGGAGAAAGACGATGCCCAGCCGCTTGCGCTTTCAGGCGGAGGCAAGGTCGAGTTCAAGGGTGTCAACTTCAAATATGAAGATGACGCGGAAGACTGGACTCTCGAGGACATCGAATTCACCGCTGAGGCGGGAAGCCTGGTCGCTCTCGTCGGTCCGAGCGGCGCCGGAAAGACCACCCTCACCTACTTGATCCCTCGTCTCTATGACTCGGCGACGGGCACTGTCAAGATCGATGGCCAGGACATCAAAGAAGTCACGCTCGAATCACTCGGCGAATCGGTTGGTGCGGTCACACAGGAGACTTATCTGCTGCACGCCACGATCCGCGAAAACCTAGAGCTGGCCAAACCGGGCGCCACTCAAAGCGAGCTCGAAGAGGCATGCAAAATGGCGGCGATTCACGGTCATATCGCCGGACTGGAAGAAGGCTACGACACGGTGGTCGGCGAGCGCGGCTACAAGCTCTCAGGCGGCGAAAAGCAGCGGCTTGCCATTGCTCGCGCCATCCTGAAGAACCCGGGCATTTTAATCCTTGACGAAGCAACTTCGGCACT
>JALGXY010000129.1 GCA_029824495.1 Fimbriimonadia bacterium | reverse complement strand
TGAAATCATCTGAACGGTCAGCTCAGTACGAAGCAGAACGGATCGACGTCACGATGCCGGGCGTTATTCCTCCCGCAGGGCGAGAGCATGTGATGCAGCTCGTCATCAACAGAATCATCGACACCCTTGGCTCCATGGGATTCCAGTACGTCGACGGGCCAGAGCTGGAGGACTTCAAATACAACTTCGACTGGCTCAACTATCCGGAAGATCACCCGGCGATGGATGAGCAGGACACGTTCTACATAAGCGACGACAAAGTGCTCCGCACCCAGTGCACGGCAGTCCAGGGCCGGGTCTACGAAACGACTCAGCCGCCGCTGAGGCGCTTCACCGTTGGTCGAACCTTCCGCAACGAGACAGTAGACCGTACGCATGCGCACACCTTTCACCAGGTCGACTGCTTCATGATCGACGAGGGCGTCAGCATGGCCCACCTTAAAGGCACTCTGGAGGCTTTTGCACGTGCTCTGATCGGCGACGATGTCAAGGTGAGGTTCCGCCCTGACTTCTTCCCCTTTGTGGAGCCAGGAGTCGACTATGCGATCTCCTCACCCAAGCTGTTTGACGGAAAGTGGCTTGAGCTCGGCGGTGCCGGGCTGATCCATCCCAACATTCTTCGCCGTGCCGGCATCGACACGGAAAAGTACTCCGGCTTTGCCTTCGGGCTCGGCGTCGAACGGATCCCCATGATGGCTTGGGGCATCGACGACCTTCGCAATTTCCTTGAAAACGATCAACGGTTCCTGGCTCAGTTCATCTGACCTTGGCCCCCGACCCTAAATCCTGAAAACCCTGCTGCTGTGAAATTCACCCTATCAATGCTCCGCGATTTCGTTGAGACGGATCTCTCTGCTGAAGAGATCGGCGACTGCTTGACGATGACCGGTTTTGAACTCGAGGAGATCACCCAAGAAGAGGGTGAGCCGGTTCTCGATGCCGACCGAGCTGTTCACCAAGAGCCTCAACTATCACCCGGCAGCCGCCTCGGATGCAGGCGATGCAAAGGCGTTGACAAGCGTAACGATCGACACAGATCGCTGCACGCGGTACGCCTGTCGACTCTTTCAGGATGTCGAAAACGGCCCAAGCCCTGAGTGGCTGCAGAAAAGGCTACGGCAGATCGGACAACGACCGATCTCACTGCTGGTCGACCTGACCAACTACGTGATGATGGAGCAGGGCCAGCCTCTGCACGCCTTTGACATGGACAAGCTTGCTGGGGGGCGCATCGTGGTTCAGCAGGCCGCGGATGGCGACGACTTCACCACTCTCGATGAAGTCGAACATAAGCTGGCATCGACCGACATGATGATCTGCGATGCTGAGCAGCCTGTCGCTCTAGCCGGTGTTATGGGCGGGCTGGAGACAGAGGTCTCCAGTTCGACCAAGAACTGTCTGCTTGAGTCCGCGCATTTTGTCAACACTTCGGTCCGCAAGACCCGAACCAGGCTCAACCTGTTCACAGAAGCGAGCTATCGCTTTGAGCGCCATGTCGATCCAGCCGGTGTCGTGGCAGCGCTGAACCGATTCGCCGAGCTCTATCAGGAGATCACCGGCAAATCATGCGTGCCCGGCCTTGTCGATGAGTGGCCGATCAAGCCGCAGCCTCTCGAGGTCTCTGTGCCGATGGCTCGGTGCGATGATCGTCTCGGCATGTCGATTCCCTCCGACCAGGCATCAGAATATCTCAGACGTCTCGGATTCCAAGTGATTGAATCTGGTGAGCAGATCACCGTTCAGGTGCCCTCTTGGCGCATCGATGTCGTGCAGGAGGAGGACCTGATCGAGGAGATCGGGCGTGTCCACGGATACGAGCTGATCCCGAGCATCCCACCCGCTGGCACGACCCACGCTGGCGGTCTGCAGGGCTTACAGAGGTTTACGAACCGCCTCCACGAAGAGGCCCTGCGTTGTGGCCTCGATCAGATGTGGTCGCACACGATGCGGGCCACTCATTCGCTCGATTCAGCTTCAGAATTTGTCGCCGTTCGAACACCGCACTCGCCTGAACTGGCTAATCTGCGCAACTCCCTTCTTCCCTGCCTGGCGGATGCCGTTCAGAAGAACGAGCGGCGTAATCTCCACCTCTATGAGTACGGAAAGGTCTTCTCCACTGCCGGTGAGACGAGCCAGCTCGCCCTCTTCATGACCGGCGATATCGAGGCGGCCCACTGGGGAGTGAAAGAGAGCCGCAAAGCCGATTTCTTCATTGCGAAAGGCGTCGTGGAGCGGCTGCTCTCTGCCGGGCATGTCTCTTATGAGATCTCCGCAGATTCGAGCGATCCTCGATTCCACCCGACACGCCAGGCTGCCGTTCTGGTGGGCGGCAAGCACGCGGGAACAATTGGCGAGCTCCACCCGGATATCGCGGATGAACTCGACCTGGTCGACCCGGCTGCAATCGCTGAGCTCTGTCTCGATACCCTCTGGACTGCAGCAGCCGATCACACGACCCCGAAGCCAATCAGCCGCAACCCTGCGATCAGTCGAGACATGGCTGTCGTGATCGAGAAGTCGGTCCCCTACGCAGATGTTGAGAAGGCGATCGCTGGCGCTGCTGGCGAGCTGCTGGAGAAGCAGTGGCTCTTCGACGTCTACGAAGGCAAGGGCATCCCGGAGGGGAGTCACTCCCTCGCGGTGGCGATTCAGCTCAGAAAGCTCGGTTCGAACTTCACTGATGAAGAAGCGAACCAGGTGCGGGAGTCGGTCGTTTTGGCGCTTGAGTCGCTGGGTGCGACACTGCGCTGAGCAGCGATTCAAGGCCTATTGCGAGAATCTGTACGACGAATGCTGCCTGCATCGCCAAGGTCAGCAGTCCTGTATCTGTTTGAGTCGCCAAAAACACCCAAACAGTCAAGGCATAGGCGACCCACAAGGACCCGGCAATGACACCGAATCGACTGCGGATTCCAACTACGATTAAACCTATCAGAGCTGGAACGGTGGCACCTGAAATCAGCAGAATTGGAGACGTCTGAAATTTGTCAACCGGAAGCAACGGCAACAGTCCGTCTAAGCTAACCACGTTCGCCCAGCCCTTCAAAATTGTGAACACAGCGAGACTCAGACAGATTGCCGCGGGTACTCGACTGTAACCCTGCTCTCGATCAGAATGGCCCGGCCACTTGTAGCCACGGGTAAACATGATCGCAAACACGCTCGCAAGGATAGCTGCCATGCCTCCAATTAGCGCTCGGTGAGCATATAGGGCTAGACCGGCTGCTATTGCGGCCATCAGCCACCAGTACTTGTCCAACTGAGTCTTGGCAGACACTTCGGTCATACGTGTGGCAGGTACGTCCAAAGCGGTCGCTTCAGGCAATGGCTCTTTATTAAATACGACCCTTATCCACCTTGCCAAAGCGGAACAGGAACAGATCACCATCGCTGCGTGCCAGGACTCGCCAAATCCTTCTCGACCAATCCACTCGGCTCCCCGAAATAGAACCGGCTCCATGAAGAAAGCCGTCCATCCAAAAGTCATTGAAGTGACGAGTGTCAGCAGAATATGTTTGAGATTCAGTGAAGGGAAAATGCCCCGAAACATTCCGAGACCAGCAATCACAGCCAAAACCAGACCAGTTCCGACTAAGAACCGATAGTCAATCCCGGGCAAGAGCCACAGACCAAGAAGGAGTGAACTGAAGCCAGCCATCACCGGCTTGCCTGTCAGCTCGCGCATCAGCCAAAACAGGGCGAAGATCGTGGGTGCCAGCCAGACCGGCGCACCCTCAACCAGCAGGATCACCGAGGGTATCAAAGGCAGGATCAACCAGGGCAGCCAGCGCTTCACGCTGGAGATTTTAGCTGAATACCTGAGAGGCAAACAGAAGAGGGCCGGTCACAATGACCAGCCCTCTCTTTATCTTCCGCTCAGCTTCCGCCGCCGGTCATCACCCTGTCGGGCGGAATCACGGGCCGCTTGATCGGGTTCTTGGCAACCTCAGCGAGCAGATGCTCGATCGTCTTGTCGAGCTGTGGGTCGACGCCCTTAAAGTAGGCGTTCGGGTCACTCTCAACATCGATGTCTGGCTCGACACCCGGGCCCTCGATCGCCCACTTGCCATCCGGAGTGAACATGCCATAGTTCGGCACGCTCACCACACCACCGTCGGCCAGAGGCCAGCCAGGGCTGGAGCCGACTTCGCCGCCATAGGTGCGGCGACCGATGATCTTGCCGAGGCCGAGATCGCGGAACCGGTGCGGGAACTCCTCACCACACGAGACATTGAACTCGTTCTGGATGCAGGCCATCGGCCCGAGGAAGTGATCCCCCTGGCGCGACCACGGATAACGCGAAGCGCGCATGTTGAAGTAGCCCGAGAGCGGAGTCTGCAGAATGCGATTCATCACGCTCTGCGTGTTTCCTCCGCCGTTGAATCGCGTGTCGATCACCAGCGCCTGCTTATCCCGCTGAGGATAGAACTGCTTGATGAAGTCCGCCATATCTGGTGTCGACATTGCCGCCAGATAGATGTAGCCGACACGCCCATTCGAGGCCTTCTCAACGTACAGACGATTCTTCTCGACCCAGTCGAGCCGCTTCATGATCCTCTCAGAACCGACCGGCTTCACCAGATGCTTCTTGCTGCCTTCACGCGAGGGTTTGCTGTTCAGCTCCACGCTGATCGTCTGACCGGCGCGCCCAGCGATATGCTCGAGATAGTTGTCTTTGCTCGTCAGTTT
>JALGXY010000128.1 GCA_029824495.1 Fimbriimonadia bacterium | reverse complement strand
TCTACGTTCTGGGCGAACCGGTCAACTTTGATGATCTCGATGGGCTGGTGATCGAGAGCGGCGATCATCCGGCGGCTTCGCTGACCTACAGGATCGATGTGAGTGGTCTGGAAGTCGTCACGCTCCACTCTGAAAACGAAGGGAAGGGCTACGGCTCAGCGCTGATGGATCAGGCTCAAGAGATCGCTCGAAAGAAGGGCTGCAAAACAGTCCATCTGATCACCACAAACGACAATCTTCAGGCGCTCGGCTTCTACCAGCGTCGCGGCTATCGGCTGACGAGAGTTTTTCCAGATTCACTTGAGAACGAGGCCAAAGTGAAGCCCCACTTGAAGGATATGGGACTGAACGGCATCCCAATTCGCGATGAGATTGAGCTTGTTTTACAGCTCCCCTAAGAAGAGGGCATGAATCTCATTCATTCGCTTTAGGGCCGCACCAGCAACGACAACAGTCACCTCGTCGCCCCGCTGTAGAGTTGTCTGACCGCTAGGCACCATCTCTGCACCCAGCCGCTTCAGTGTGACGATGAGACAGCCGATCGGCAGGCCTGCATCTTTGATAAGAGTGCCGTCCAGCTTGGATCCAGCTTCCACAACGATGTCCTCGAGCAGAGGCTCATCTTCGGGGATATCCACCTCAACATCAGAGGAGCGTCGAAGATCTCTGGCCAGCAGCTCCTCATAGATCGGTTTGCCCTTCAGCTTCTCGGCCGTAATCGAGGCGGTGAAGCAGGCGAGCAGAAGATAGAGCAGAAGATCGTAGTTGCCGGTCATCTCGACGACGAGAATCACGCCTGTCAGCGGAGCTCTGACCGATGCAGCGAACAGCCCCGCCATGCCGATCATGGCGAACATGCCGGCATCAACATTTAGGTAGCTGAAAATCGGGAGCAGGCCCTCGCCGCCCAGGTAGCCGACCATCGCGCCGACAACCAGCATCGGAGCGAAGATGCCGCCCGGCGCACCGGAGCCATAACTGAGGCCGGTAAAGATCAGCTTGACTGCGAAGAGCATGACCAGAAAACCGATCATGTCCATGCCAGAGTAGTGGCCTCCGATCACCTGCTCGGCAAGGTGGTGGCCGCCGCCGGTTGCTCCAGCCAGCGGGGTGAGGAGCAGAATGCCGCCGATCAATCCTGCAAAGGCGGGGCGGTGCTTCGGCTTCAGCCAGCTGATCTTGGTAAAGACCGTTTGTGAGCCGAGCAGCGTGCCGTTCCAGACCACGCCGATGACCCCGCAGAGAAGCCCGATCAGGATGACGACAGGGATGCTGGCCAGCGGCAGTGTTGCGTGATCCTCGACCATAAACGACGGCAGCTGGCCCGTCAGGAATCGCGCGACGACATTGCCGACAACCGAAGCGATCAGCGCTGTTCCGTAAGTGAGCGGCGAGAGCTCTCTCTGGAGCTCTTCAATGACAAATAGAAACCCGGAAAGAGGCGCGTTGAATGCAGCCGCAAGACCAGCTCCAGCACCGCAGGAGACGAGGTGGGTTTCGCTTCGTTTGCTGGCACGAGTCGCTTTTGCGATGCCCTCACCGACGGCAGCGCCCATCTGAACAGTTGGGCCCTCGCGGCCGAGTGAGAGACCTCCGCCCATCGCGAGCAGACCGCCGACGATTTTGACGACGATGACACGCAGCCAGTGGAACGGTCGGAGCCGGAGCAGCACCGCTTTGACATGTGGGATGCCGGAACCAGCCGTTTCAGGGGCGAACTTCGTGCTGAGCCAACCAGCTCCTAGGCCGAGGGTTGCGCAAAGAATAGGGACAACAATCCAGACAGCCCAAGGGATGCCTGAAAGCATCTCAATCAATTCGGTGCGGCCCTGTTCAACCGCGTAGATCGCCCACTGGAAGCCGACCGCAAGCAGGCCAGACAAGAGGCCGATGACGCCTGCCAGAAGAAACTGGGATCGCCGGCGGTCGGAGACCAGCGTACGCTGGCGTCTCTCCCTTCTGTATGCGGCAGACTCACTTACCTCAGGGTCAAGCGAGCCTTCAAGCTGCTCCTGGGGTGAGTCCTCCGACATAGGGGAGACGTTACCATTTGCCGCTCGGTTGAGCGTGTGCCTTGGGCCCAAACTCAGGCTCGATCACAATGGATCAGATGAAGCGAGCGGCAGTTGGGGCATTCAGCCTCGCCTTGGCGATCATGTTGGCGGCGTTCGGGGCGCATGGCCTCGAAGGAAAGGTGACTCCTGAGCGGCTGGAGACCTGGGCAACTGGGGGGCAGTACCACCTCCTGATCTCGGTTGTGCTGCTGTTCTTGGGATGGCTGTCTTACGATCGACCAAAGCTGACAAAGCCGTTCTGGGTGATGTTTGCCGGGATGTGTGTGTTCTCTGGCTCGCTCTACGCCTTGGTCTTGTCGGATATCGGCGTGTTCGGTGCGATTACCCCGATCGGTGGCGTGCTGATGATCGCTGCTTCGATCTGGTGTGGCCTGGTGTTGTTTAAGGATCGGTCGTAGATCAGTCTTTCCCCCTCCTCCCTTTTGACAAAAGGAGGAGGGGGAACTCTCCCTGCTCACAGAGCCTGGGGAGACGGAATTGACTACCGCTGATCCAGAAACGCGTCGCGGTTGACGTGGATCGTGTCGGTGCCTTCGCCTAGAAACACGTCAAACGTCGGCTCTTTCTTGTCACGAGTTCCGGTGACCCAGCCCTCCTGCACCATCGCCTCGAGTGTCTCAATCGCCCTCACATAGCCGGCATCATCGGGGAAGCGGGCCATGAACTGAGCATGGAGCTGCTTCATTTTCGTACGAGACTTCACAAGCCCCGCAATCATGCCGAACATGCCGGCCATCGGCAGAAGCTTCTCGCCACGCTTGAGCGCAGGCTGACGGATGACGCGACCGTTGTCGTAGATCGGATACTCAACCCGTTCGATGCCCTTCGTGTTGAGCTGAAACTGGTTGTACTTATTGATCAGCCAGTCCTCTTTTTCGCCGCTGAACATTCGTGACAGCAGCTTGACGCCCGCCACCGAATAGGTAGCGACCTGGGCTGTGCCGAGGTCGTCATTGATAAACCCGCCTGTGCCGAGCCATCGAAACGCCTCTTCTGGAGTCATATCGAGACCAGAATCAGCAGCGATCTTCTGCGTGAATTCACGCAGATCCGAGAACTGCCCGTTGCCGGAGTACCAGAACTCTGCGAACTGAATGTGCTGCCGAACTCGCCGGACCTGCAGAGCTTCCCAAGACTCGAACAGCCAGTCCTTGTCTGCCTCGCCGATCGCCTCTTCATTCAGCACGGCCGCCAGCTCTGAAGCCCCCACTTGAGTCAGGGTCAGCCCGGCTGCCAGAACAGGATCAGCAAACCCGGCCGACTCGCCGACCAGCGCCCAGTTTTCGCCATACATGCGCGAGGAGAGGAACGACCAATCGTTGACGCCCTGAACATTGCCGTCGGCAGTCGCCTCGGAAAGGCGCGAGCTGATGAGCGGGTCATCCGCCAGCGCCATCTTGTAGACCTCCTCCGGCTTGAGCTTCATCTGCTTGTAGTGATCCTTGGGAATCACCAGGCCGACGCTCGCCCGAGTCTTGCTGATCGGAATGAACACGCGCCAGCCGTAGGGAAGGCTGACCACCGAGACCCGCGTGCCCTCGCCGGCCAGCTCAACAGCCCACTTGGCGTTGTCCCAATAATCCCAAAAGGCGACGTTCTGAAGCTGGGTCGGCTGCTCGATTTCGATGTCGAGAGCACGGCGCAGAATCGCGTGGCGGCCCGAGGCGTCGATGTACCGCTTTGCGGTCA
>JALGXY010000127.1 GCA_029824495.1 Fimbriimonadia bacterium | reverse complement strand
CCACCGCAAAGTGCCGGATTTCGTCGTACAGTCAGGAGACCCGCAGTCAAAGCATGTGGACTCTGAGTTTTCGCGGACACACCCCGACGAGTATCAAGGGACCAAAGGGATCGGCGACGGCGGTTCAGGAAAGACGGTTCCTTTCGAGCTGAACGAGCTGCGCCACAATCAGTACACGGTCGGAATGGCGCTGGAAGCTCCCATGAGCGATACCGGCGACAGCCAGTTCTTTATCAACCTGAAGTACAACATGCGGCTGTACGGCAAGTACTGCGTCTTCGGAAAGATCACCAAGGGCCAGAAGGTGATCGACTCCCTTGAGCGGGGCGATCGAATTCTCTGGGCGAAGCGTAAAAAGGCTAAGAAAGCACTTTGACGCCGAGCACTTCACCGGATTCTGTGATGTCATAGACACGCGGAATACCGGTCGGCAGTTCAACCTTGAGGATCTCTTCTGGAGACAGGTTCTCCAGAGACATCACCATCGATCTGTTGCTGTTGCCGTGTGCCGCTACCAGGACATTCTTGCCCTGTGCGATGTCACCCATGATCGCCCGTTCATAGAACGGAAGCGTGCGGTCGCAGGTGTCTTTCAGTGACTCGCCGCCAGGGGGAGAGATGTCATAGCTGCGGCGCCAGATGTGAACCTGCTCCTCGCCATATTTCTCTCGTGTGCGGTCCTTGTTCAGTCCGGCCAGGTCGCCGTAATCGCGCTCATTAAGCGCCTGGTCTCGGATGACCGGAACGTCGAGAGGCATCGTCTCCATGATGAGCTGAAGCGTGTTCTGAGCTCGTCGAAGTGCGCTCGTGTAGCAGACGTGAATGTCGTAGTCTCGCAGCATCTCGCCGGCAGCACGAGCTTCACGCTCACCCTGAGCGGTCAGCGGAACATCCACCCATCCGGTGAATCGGTTCTCCAGGTTCCAGATCGACTGTCCGTGTCGGACGAGAATCAGCTTCGGCATCGCGCCTGAATAATACCGTGACACGCTTAAGCGTCAAAGGCCTCGAGATACTTCAGACCAGAGCCAGTGCAGAACAGGACCACTTGATCGGTCTGTTTGATGGAGCCCTCGCTGAGAAGCTGTTTGGCTGCCGCCCAGGCAGCTCCGCCCTCAGGAGCAGGGAATATCCCAGTCGCTGCGCCGAGCTCATAGCACGAGGAGATCATGTCATGGTCGCTGACAGCCAGAGCTGTACCGCCTGTCACTCGGATCAAGTCAAGCATGATGAAATCACCTACAGCTTTCGGCACTCTCAATCCGCTGGCGCTTGTGGATGCGTTCTTGTGCTCGTCAGCAAATCTCTCGCCGTTTTTGAAGGCGGTCACTATCGGTTGGCACCCTTCTGCTTGAACCGAGATCATCTTCGGCCTGTCAGAACCGATCCAGCCCATCTCTTCCATCTCATCGAAGGCCTTGCCCATGCCGACCAGTCCTGTGCCGCCTCCTGTGGGATAGATGATCGCATTCGGCAGGCTCCAGTTAAGCTGTTCTGCCAGCTCATAGCCCATCGTCTTTTTGCCCTCGACTCGGTACGGCTCTTTCAGCGTGCTTAGATCGAACCAGCCCATCTCTTGGGTCCGCTCCCTTACGAGTGCCCCACAGTCCGTGATCAGGCCATCAACCAGCTCAACCTGCGCGCCGAGCACTCTGCATTCCGTTATGAAGGCCTGAGGTGTGTCCTGAGGCATAAAGACGAACGCTTCCAGGTCAGCCGCTGCGGCATAAGCTGCCAGGGCTCCCGCAGCGTTTCCTGCGCTCGGGGCGGCAAGCCGTCTCGCGCCGAGTTTCTTAGCCATCGAAACGGCTGCAGACATCCCACGAGCTTTGAAACTGCCGGTGGGATTGACCGACTCATCCTTCACCCAGATGTTCGAGCCGAGCCGCGGTGCATGGCGCAGGGGTGTGAATCCTTCACCGAGTGTGATCGGCTCGCAGGGAGGCAGCACCTCACGATAGCGCCACATATTCTCCTCGCGGCCAGCCAGGTCGGCTCGGTCGAGCGTTGATGGACTTAGGTCGTAGTTGACTCGTAGAGGGCGATGGCAGTCTTCGCAGAGCGTCTGAAGCACTCCCGCATCGTAGCCTTCGCCGCAAAGCCAACAGGTGAGGGCGACTTCAGGCATTGGCATACCGTCGCTGCAGGTCGGGATAGGTGCCGTTTTCGATCGCATCCCGAATCTCCTGCATCATGCGCCCATAAAAGGCGAGGTTGTGAAGGGTTGCGAGCCGCTGAGCCAGGAATTCACCGGTCTTGAAGAGGTGCCGCATATAGGCCGCGGTGTATCGCTCAGTGGCAGGGAATACCGAATTGGGATCGTAGGGGCCATCGTGTTCGGCCCATTCCTTGGCGGCGGCATTGATCCGCCCCTGCATCGTGTAGAGCGTATGATGTCGAGCCATCCTGGTCGGCAGAACGCAGTCGAACAGGTCGACACCGTATGACACGGCATGCAGAATGTCTCCAGGGTGGCCGACACCCATCAGATAGCGAGCCTTGCTGCTGGGGAGCTGCGGTGCAGTGTGGGCGACAACTGGGTGCTGAAGCTCGGTCGGCTCTCCGACACTCACTCCTCCAATGGCGATGCCGGCAAAGGGGAGGGAAGAGATGAACTCCGCTGATTCGGTGCGAAGGTCTTCGTGAACCCCGCCCTGTACGATGCCGAAGACTGCCTGGCCTTCAGCTGCCGCCTCCAGGTTTCGGGGAGCCCAAAGGTGGGTGCGCCGCATCGCCTCGGCCGCCTCATCTCTGGTGCAGGGATAAGGAGGGCAGACGTCGAGCATCATAGAGACATCGACGCCCAGCTTTGCCTGGATTTCGATCGCCCGCTCAGGAGTGAGCATCATCTTCTGGCCGTCGAGGTGAGACTTGAATTCCACGCCTCTATCGCTCACCTTGTTTTTGTCCGCCAGGCTCATCACCTGATAGCCGCCAGAATCGGTGAGGATCGCGCCATTCCAGCCCATGAATTTGTGGAGTCCGCCGAGCCTCTCGACCGTATCCTCCCCTGGGCGCAGAGCCAGGTGATACGTGTTGCTTAGCACCAGCTCATAGCCCATTGCCTCGACATCTTCGCTGCCGAGAGTTTTGACTGTAGCCCTGGTGCCGACCGGCATGAACGCGGGCATCTCCACCGTTCCATGTGGGGTGTGCAGGCGGCCGCGCCGCGCCTTCGTGTGAGGGCACTCGCAGATCAGCTCGTAGTTGACCGAACCGGACATTCGGCTCATTGTGGCTCACCAGACGCCCAAGGGGTCGCCGAACTGCCGAGGTACCATCGTCGCACCCCCATGGCTCGCCGACTTCCAACGGTGGTTATTGTCGGACGTCCAAACGTCGGCAAGAGCACCCTATTCAACCGCCTGGCTGGGCGACGCATTGCCGTCGTCGAGGATACGCCCGGCGTAACCAGAGATCGCCTCTACGCCGAAGCGATCCACAGGGGTCTCGATTACCGGGTTGTCGATACGGGCGGAATTCTCTTTAGTGATGATGATCCGCTGGTTGAGCAGATCAGAATCCAGGCTGATGCAGCGATCGCAGAAGCTGACACCATCATCTTTCTTGTCGACACCACCGAAGGGCTTCATCCTGCTGATGAAGAGCTGGCGAACCACCTGCGCGGCCTCAAGATTCCGATCGTTTTGGCGGCCAACAAGTCGGACAGCGAGCAGCATGATGATCTCTCTTACGACTTCGCATCGCTAGGATTTGGCGAAGTGTTTCCGATCTCGGCGATGCACAATCGCGGCATTCTGCCG
>JALGXY010000126.1 GCA_029824495.1 Fimbriimonadia bacterium | reverse complement strand
AGCAGCTCGAGATCAGCGGCGTTCAGAGCCTCAACGGCATCGATTACGCCTATGCAGAGATCGGCTCGGTGATTCCGAACGCTGCCGTGTTCGACTTCAGCCGCGGCTACGCCGTGAAGGATGTCGAAGGCGTCTCTGTCCGAGTCCGGTCGCTCTGGAATCCACAGAGCTTTCTGCTCGGCAACAACGAGACAGAGAATTTCAACAAGCTTGAAGAATGGATGCGCAGCTACAGGCGTGTCGAGGCCCAGCGATTTATCGCCGGAGGTCAGGGCTGATGAAAAAGATGAAAAGAGCCTTTACACTGATCGAACTACTGGTTGTGACCGCTATCTCGGTCATCATCCTTACGATCATCGCTGTCCCGATGATTCAGGGCTTCAGCATCACCCGTGCGGCCGCAGCCAATACAGAGGTTCAGCGGATCGCTGGCGAAGTCGTCGGCAAGATGCAGAAGGATATCGGCGAGGCTGCCTATGTGCGCTCCAATGCTGGTGCCGCAGGCTCGCTGGGAATCGTTCTGCCGGACGACACAAATACAAGCTCAGTCTTCTTCGTTCCGCGCTCAAAGATCGATCTGTTCCCTCCTGCTAAAGGAGACTTGACGATCAATTCTCAGCCTGGCGAGTTTGTGAATCCAGATACAGGGCGAGTCGATCCGACCGCTTCTGGCCCGATGGGTGACCCGAATTTCCCGGCTGCACCCGGAATGGTCATGGTTCGCTGGTTCATCGGTCTTCAAGACCCTGAATTGGCCTACAGCAACCCCTATTCAACGGTTGAGACCTCAACAGGCCAGCCTTGGCTGGTGGATGTTCTGAACAAAGACAATCTCTATGTTCTGTATCGAGCAGAGGTTTCACCCTGGCGTTTTGTCGACGCTGATTCAAATCCGGCGACACCGCTGGTCAAGCAGGCCAACTCAGATTTCTTCGCTGTTGATGGCGACGGCAATCCAATCCTGGATGACCCGTACTTCTTCACAAGGCTTTCTAGTGAGACGCCTGCACAGACGGCTCGACGTGCCAAGTGGAAGTCAAAAGCGACCATCGAAACATCGTTTACTCGCCACGACATGATCGGCATTGAGACTAATCCGCAGAACAACCGGATGATTCTCTTTAATGGCCGCCCGCGCATCTCATCACTGGTCCGATTCCAGCCTGAGCGAGTCAATTCAGAAGCTGCAGCTGGCCAGACCTCTTTGATCGCAGGCTCTGAGTCATCGAACTCTGAAAAAGTCGGCCCCTCACAGCTCATGACCGAACACGGAGCGTGGGATGCCCGCAGCCTTAGAATTGCGCCGAGCCAATACCAGGCTGGCGGTGGTTGGGGCGCCGGATCTGCCGGTGCTGTTCAGCCT
Source organism: Fimbriimonadia bacterium (assembly GCA_029824495.1). GTDB lineage: Bacteria > Armatimonadota > Fimbriimonadia > Fimbriimonadales > Fimbriimonadaceae > JALGXY01. Next base: position 2,406 of record JALGXY010000126.1, on the reverse strand, counting down.
CCCTACAATGGCGGTCTGTACCTTCAGACCGTGCAGGATCCGACCTTCAATATGCTTCTGCTCGGCAGCGACGGCACAACACTCTTTGCCGTTGATGAGTATCAGCGTCTGAAGACCAATGGTTCGGCATTCCCGTTCACGCTTTCTACTGCACCTTCTGCTCTCATCGGTCCGTGGGACGTAAACTTCGTGCCCTTCCAGGTGAACAGAAAGTCTGGTCGAGTTCAGACCTACTTCGATATTCGAGATGTGGGGTCTGCTTCTGGCTCAACACCAGGATTCAACCACCGCGTCCCGACCTCTCCGGCGATGCTGGCGGCAAACACTCCCGGCATCCATGTCGGTCCGGCTATTCCGTTCAACGCAGATACGTCGAGCGGCGACTGGGCAAGCTTCGACTGGGATGACGGCGACAACCTGCTGAACGTAGGAATCAACCGCCGTTACAACAAGCTGTGGCACAACTTTGCTTCACTCGCGCCTGGCCTCGACCGGTCGCAGTACGTGAAGCGCTATGTCGATCTGCGGCTGATGCGCCAATGGGGCGACATCCCGAGCCCGCTCGACAAACGACCGACCAGCGGCGGCGGCTTTGGCGCTACTCGCGGCAGCATTCGACCAGGCAGTGAGCGCGTCTTTGGACCCGACCAGCGGCCAGGACCGAATTACGGTCGAAATGTGATGTATCAGCGAACCACTCAGCGGCCTGTCGGCCCGAACCAGTACCTGATCAATTACGTCGATCAGCCTGAGCCCGACTGGGCAGGCCTCGGATTCGCCGGCGTCAACTACGACAAGGCCGATCATGATCCTCAGGACTTCGTTTCTGCTGTCCTGCAGGCCCGTTATCGAGCTGGCTACGTCGAGTTCAATTCGAGCCCAGGTGAGCCGATCCCTCATCAGTACGACCCGACACCTGCTAGTCCGAATAGCGGGGATGAAGTGGCGACAGGGAACATCTACGTCACTTATGACTTCCAATTTACAGAGCCGAACGACACCTTCTTTGTTGACTACGATTCAGCAGACTCCATTGAAGTTGTTCTGACGGTACTGACTTATCCGCAGTCCACGAATGTGACGACTCCGCAGAGCGTGACAGTCCGTGGTTCTGCGACCGTGAAAAACAACCTGCGCTGAAGCAATGCAAATGGCACAACGAGCTAGATTGTCGAGAAAGAGACGCAATGAGAAGGGTCAAACCCTCATCATTGCTCTCTTGGTCATGGGTGTCCTGCTGATTCTGGGCTTTGCGTTTGCTCAGATCATCCGGCAGGCGGTCAACAATGCCAATACGGTCAAACGTGGCGGCATTGCAAATGACCTGGCTGTGTCTGGCGCCAAGTTTGCGCATTCACAGATGCTGAACAGCCCTCCGGGTGCTGACTGGCGTCCTGTACCGACTCCCCCTTCGTCTTCAGGCGGTTTTTCTCGCGACCCAGATGCAGTCTATCTGCGGCCTGGATCCGGCTTGACTCTCCCCAACGGTCAGGTCGACCTGGGAGGCCCAGACTTTGACGGCCCCTTCTCTCGTCTGATGACACCTGAAGGTCGGCAGCTCATCCGCGTGAGCTACACGAAAGATCGGTTTGACGCTTTTGCTGCTTCAGGCAGCGGCTCGCTACGGCGACGTGGCCAGGCTCGAAACTACCTTGTGATCGAGTCGATTGGCCGGTCTGGAGGAATCGACAATGCAGGCCGCATCGATCCCACCATCGTTCTCGACACCCCCGTGCAGGTCTCAGGATTTGCCAGCGGGGCCCAGCTTGAAGCAGCCGTCGGCGCCGCTAAAGGCATCGATCAGCGATTCAATACTCAGACCAAGAGAGTGATGGCGATGGCCGATGTTGGACTCACCAGCAGCCCGCTGTTCATCACAGACAAGCACCGCACAGGCGAAGTTGCTGAACTCGGCTTCCCTCAGGCCCGCTCCGGCGCGGCCAGTGTTGCCAGCAACTCAAGTGTAGGCATCACCTTCGAAGGTGTTCCTGTCACCATCCCCAGCTTGTACGGCAACCCGCCTTCTATCGAACCGTTGGGCGGCGCGAGCAACAACTGGAGCGAGATCCCCGGTTTTGGTGGGCTCGTCAGCAACACATCAGTCAAGTTCCACGGCGACTCTCGGTTCTTTATGAACTACTCGCTGGGTGACGGCATCCGTGTCAAGGGAGACATCATCCCGGCGGACGGAGATGCTGGCTCGACCTCATCTCTCAGGCTTTCGCGCATCTACTACGATTCGAATTCAGACCAGTGGCGCAGCGACCTGTTCGTCTACGGCTCTGGCGTCGGCAGCACTGTCGCGACACCGATCACTCTGGTCGGCCAGGCGATGAGCAGCGAAAATCCGAATTACAGCACCTTTGCAGGCATTTACCGAGACGGCTTGATCGGTACGGGACGCGA
>JALGXY010000125.1 GCA_029824495.1 Fimbriimonadia bacterium | reverse complement strand
CGTACCCGATGTCTGGGTCCACGGCAATCATCGGCTCGATCTCCATGCCGGTCTCCTGCCGCATGGAGTCGATGATGAAGACGTCGAGCGGATTCTCCATCGCGACGTGGAGCTTTCCACCTTCAATGGTGTAGGGGAGGACTTTAAATCTTCGTGCGAAGGGAGATGGAATCTTAGCCAGCGCCTCGTCGTCAGGGTCTTTCTGAGTGACGTCGATGAAAGGGATGCCCCAAGTTTTGCCGAGACACTTGACTCGGTCCATGTTTGAGATCAAGCCCTGTTCGACAAGAACTCGGGCGATCGGACGAGAACTCCCCCCATCGGAAACCTGCTTTTTCAGAACCTGGGCAAGTTGATCTTCTGTGATCAAACCCTGTTCCACGAAAACTTCACCAGACAACATTTCAGTCAGACCTGTAAGAATCATCGGTGAAGGCAGGCCCGATTTGAACCCCAGTCGGCAAAAAACTACAATTGCCAAACACAAAGGAAGCCTGAGGCAATTTGCCCCAGGCTTCCTTTTGGATCAGATTTTTAGCTGATGATCAACCGGACCAATCTGCTTCTTAGAATCAGAAGCTGACGATCTGCCAGGTTCCATCCCAAGCATAGTCAGTGTTGGTCGCAGTGACTGTAGATGTTCCAACACCGGTGAAGATTGCGAGTCCCGTACCTGTGGCCTCAAGATCGGCGGTGCCCGTCACGGGCCAGATAGCTGCTGGATCATTATCCGCTGGTGTGTTGTCAACAACGTTGATTCGGACGATGGCATTGCTCGGAGCTGTTGCGTCGGGAGCATAGTAGCCCCACATCCCGTTTTCCGATGTACCGGTCTGAACCATGTTCTTCGTGGTGATAGTGGAATCGCCGCCGAGCCACACGGTTGCAGGTCCTACATCACTTCGGTGGCTGGTCATTCGGACTTCGCCAGTAAAGCTGTACAGATAGTTTGTGCCTGTCCCGTCTGACTCGTAAGCGTCACCGGGTGCTGCAACAGCACCAGCTGTAATCAGGGCAACAATGGCCGCGAAACCTGTCAATTTTTTGATCATGATCTGATTCTCCAGTTGAAGGGCGCATGCATTCGCACTCCAAGTTCTAAACATTGTGACTTAGCGAGCCCTGTCAATGTTCACTGGTGAGTCCATTTTGAGCCCTTGACCATAACAAGTTTGACAATTCCTGTCAGTTCTAGCAGGATCAAATCCTGGTTTTCGTCCGATAATTGACCAAATTTTGGTTTGGCAGGACCATCCATGGGACCTTGAAACATTGGCTTGTCAGCGTCGTCTCAAGCCTCTGTTGGCTGGTAAACAGTCGACCACTTTTGCAGAAATCGGGGAGAGTCAGGCAAATTGCCCAGCTCGATTCGACGGATGCTCTGGGGCATGGCCCAGGATAAGGATAGACCGTGGCAACACGGCTAAATGGTGGAGTGTCCATCTCCACCGCCTTCTCACGAAGGACCTCCATGCAGGCTGAGGCTCGTCATGCTTCTGGACTTTCCAGGAGCTGAACTCGAAAGCTGGGGTCAGGATCGACGGCAAGTGCTGAGATCCGTGTGCAGATTGCTCTGCATAAGACGCCGTGCAAAATGCTGAGGGGTGAGAGCCGAAGGGTAGGGAGACACTGTCCAACCAGACCGCTGGAAGGGCTCTGCTCCAGTCGCTCGGGGTCGTGGGCTTCGCTGAAAGGCGGAGTACGCAGTCCGAACCGACCGCTCAAGCGCTGCGGAACAGCGTAGGGCAGGAGGGCGCGGCGCATTTTATGTCCAACAGGGCACGAAACGCTCGACCGCATGCGTCATCCGGACACAAAGATAGCTCAGGAAGAGCATCCGACAATCAATCGGAAGGAAGCGGCGCAAGCCGCTCTTTGAACAAGCGAAAATGCGGTCCATGCAGGTGCGAAAGCAGCCTGTCTCCTGCGCCTTCGGGCCGGCAGGAGCATTGCGGATCTCGCAAGGTCCGCCGTGTTGTGTTGTTGAAGTTTGGCAGCGCCTTAGCGGGTGCATAACAGGGCCGCAAGCCTTGGCCGACGAAATCAGCATAGCAGCCCTGCGTGATAGAGGAAGCCGAACCTCTGTAAATCAACGGCGGCTGAGGCGCCTGCCTGATTACGTGTTCAAACGGTTCAGGCGGACAAGCAGACAACCCATAAATCTGCGAAATGGCGACCAGCGAACGGCACAAGTCTAAGGCCGGACGCAACCAAAGACCCTTCAAGAATTTTCTTGAAGGGTCTTTCCTGTTTTCAGGCACAATCTACGCATGTCACTCATCGCCTGCGCTCTCAGCTCACTCATTGTCAGCTCCGGTTTAGAATCGCGAGAAATCAGCCTTTTTAATGGCAAGGACCTCAGTGGCTGGACCGCCCTCGGAGGTGGATCCTGGAAAGTCAAAGATGGGGTTATCTCTGGCACCAGTGCTAAGGATCAGCCACAAGGCATTCTGCTTTGGAAGGATCCGGTCAAAGACTTTACGGCTCGATGTCGGTTCAGGATCAAGGAAGGTGACAGCGGGTTTTACTTCCGAACTGAACGAGTTGATAATAGTGTCCTGGTTCATGGTTTTCAGGTGGAGGTCGACACCTCTCCAGAAACCGGAGGAATCTACGAAACAGGCGGTCGTGGATGGGTCTACAAACCCGATCCCAAACTTCACATCGAATCAGGATATAGAGCGGGCGAATGGACAGACCTGATGGTGACGGCCGTCGGCACTCACTACATTATCCGTGTGAACGGAGTCAGGATTACCGAGATGAATGATCCTGCCGGTCGAACCGAAGGACGGCTTGCCCTTCAGCTTCACAGCGGCCAGGACATGGATGTCGAATACAAGGACATTTTCATTCGGAAAATTGGCTAGCGTTTAGCCAGGAGCCGAACACCCCGCCCAGTTTTTTGCGCGATTTCGGGCAGCGATTCAGTGGTTCGGCCTGATTCTTGTCAGTTCTTGACCGAATCACCAGTATTTTTGCCAGTTCCCCTTCCATGTTTGCCGTTTCGACCCACTAGTTGATATACTAGGAATGAAAGATCTCGTCGGGATTTGACGAGCAGTCTTTCGACTCCTCGACGAAGAGGTCAATGATCATGAAAACTGGATTTCTGAAGCGCATTTCGCGCATGACGCTGATGGTCGGCGCAATGCTTGTCACGTCTGTGGCAGCTCTCGCTGATCACTGCCCCACCTATATTGAGCAGGGGTTTGTTTCTGGCACCAACTTTTACACTTGGCGGCTTGAATACGTAGACGGCTCTTATAACTATGATGGGACAACGACGACTATCTGCTACGAAGTCACTGATGTCTCCCCCGGGTCAGACAACACACGAATCGTCAGCCACTACACTCTCGGCCTCCCTTGCGCAGAACTCATTGAGAATCTTGTGCATGTGAGCTATGAAGGCTTCCCGCTTGAGCAGGGCGAGGATGGTGGTTTTGAGACGGGCACCGATCCAACGACTGGCGTGACGGGCATCAAGCTCGACTCGGCTGCACCTGGCACCTATTGCTTCACCTATCTTGGCGAGTTTGAACTGGACTGTGCAACAGCTGCTCTCAAGAATGGCAATGTCACCACTCCGTTGATTCAGCCAATCGTGGGCCTCAACTGCGAGAGCGGACATGGCGGCGGCGGCGGCGGCGATGACTCGAGCATTTCGGGCGTCAAATTCTATGACGCGAACGCCAACGGCCTCTTTGACGATGGCGAAGCGACAATCGCTGGCTGGAAAGTCGAAGTCTGCATCGATGTAGACGGAGAC
>JALGXY010000124.1 GCA_029824495.1 Fimbriimonadia bacterium | reverse complement strand
CTTTTAGGGTCTGCCGGTTCACCTGATACATCCGTGAATACTCTTTTGTCGAGCTGAGAAGGCCGGAAGCCATCCGCTCTTTTTGGAGCCTCAGACACATGACCACATCGGCATCCTTGATCCCTCGCTTCAAGTCGTAGTAGACACTGCCGGGGAGCTTCGCAGTCGTGCTGGGAAGCAGGGTTCTCGGACCTACAAATCTGACATCCGCACCCAGTTTTGTCAGCAGCCAAGCGTTGCTGCGGGCCACTCGAGAGTGGAGCACGTCGCCGACGATTGCGACTCGAAGGCCTTCGATCTTGTCGCGATTCTCCAAGATTGTCATAGCGTCGCCGAGCGCCTGCGTCGGGTGCTCGTGCTCACCGTCTCCGGCGTTGATGACAGGACCTTGGAAATAGTCTTCGGCCAAGCTGGGTGCGCCGGGGCTCGGGTGTCTCATCACCACCCCTTCGAGCAGCTCATGCTTCAGGGTCAAAATTGTGTCTTTTAGGGTCTCGCCCTTGCCCATCGAGCTGCCGGCTCCAGAGAAATTGACTGCGGTCCAGCCGAGCAGATTCACAGCCTGCTCAAAAGAGACTCTTGTTCTGGTTGAGTTCTCAAAGAAGAGAAGCCCGATCGTTTTTGCCGGCGAGACGGAGGTGTTTTTGCCAGCCTGGTGCGCCTTCTTAAACTTGGCAGCCTGATCCAGCACAGCTCGGATCTCCTTTGGCTCAAGGTGCCTGATTGCCAGGAGGCTCTTCATTCGTTCGATTCCCCTGCTTTTCGAACTTCGACTCGATCGTCTCCATCGATCTCACCGACCTTGACAAAAATGTAGTCGTCTCGCTCGGTTTCGATGCTGCGGCCGACATATTCCGGCTGAATCGGCAGCTCGCGATGACCTCGATCGATCAGGCAGGCAAGTTGGATCGATTTGGGTCGACCGTGCTTCATGATCGCCTCCAGAGCGGCTCTGATCGTGCGGCCGGTAAAGATCACCTCGTCGACCAGCACGACGTTCTTGCCGACGATGCTGAAGGGGATATCCGTCTCGTCAGACTGATCAGCCTTCTCATCGTCTCGACTCGAAGTGACATCAATCTTCCCGCAAGGGATCGTAGTGCCTTCAATCTGGGTCAAGGCAAAGGCGAGCCGCTTTGCGACAGGCCAGCCCCGATTAAGAACTCCAAGGCAGACCAGTTCATCTGCCCCCTGGTTAGCCTCGAGGATCTCGTGGCTCATCCTGGCAATGGCTCTTTTAATGCCGTTTGCATCCAAGAGGACGACGCTCATCAGAACCTGATTATGACGGCCCAAGCGGTTTGCAGCAAGGGCGGATAGGACATAAAGAAAGAGCTGACCGACCAAAGGCCGATCAGCTCTCGTGATTTCAACTCAACTTAGTGCTTGTGAGTATGGGGCGGATTCGACAAGCAGCCGTAGCCTTGAACGAACTCTTCGTCATCAAAGAACGGGAGCGTGAAGCTCGACCCTCCACCTGAAGGAGCCTCTCCATCGAGCGCCTGTTGGATCTGATGGGACAAGGCTGCGAGGTGCAGTTTTGTCGCTGTGTCACCGGCAGATTTGGCCTTGCTGTCGACCATCTTCTTTGTTGTGTACATCTCGCCTAATGCCAGAGCCTGAGCTTCGCTTGATGAACCCGTGCCGACTGATATCAGTGACCCGACGTAGGATCGCTGCATCGATCGTCGATAAGAATCGACCACCGGCTTGCGAGCCTTCAGCTCTTTCCAGACTGCCGAGCTCAAGTCGCTTAGCATCTCTTGGGCTGTATAGGCGTTCGCACCATTGATCGTCTCGTTCTCGATCATCCGCGAGATGCGGCTCGAGCTGAGAAGGCCTCTGAATACCCGCCCCTGAGAGCTGGTGACTCGGTTAGAGCCATTGTCATTGCCCACTCGATACAGGACATCTTTGTCAAGAAGCCATGACGGCGTGTCAAGCACATTGTCAGCAAAATACTGAACCGCTCGCTTCTGCTTGTCCTTGCTGACATGCTTGAACACCACGCCACCGCGGCCGACATGATAGTCGGTCTGAATGATGCCGCCTACATTGCCCATCACATGGCCGATGTAGCGGTTGTACTGGCTCCAGACTGCGCCGTACATCCGGTCGAGCTCGCTGTAGTCCTCACCGAATTTCGATGTGGCGTTCATCACATAGCCCATGACACGCTTCAGGTTTTTGAGGCCGTACGCCGAGGCGATCATGCTGTCGTCGCCGAGCGCCTCTGACTGAGACGTCGGATCGACTGAGCTGAAGTTTCCGAACCGAAGCATCGGGTTCTTGACCTGCCGCGCAGCCCATGCATCAAGCACGGATTTTTCCGCCCAAGGATTGGCTCTCTCGATCGGCGTATAGCCCCACATAATCGAGAACTTGTCGTACGGACCGATCTTGGCCATCAGATTCGCGCCGTCACCCGGCTGGGCTACGTAGTTGAACCTGGCGTAGTCCATGATGCTGGTGGCTGTGCCGTTCTTATGGGTCCACTCTTTGTCGCGCAGCAGCTCCGTCGGCACCATTGCCGAGCCTTTGCCGTTGTGCGGCAGACCGAGTGTGTGCCCCACTTCATGCGCAACGATGAATCGAATGATGTCGCCGGTCAGTTCATCCGGGAACGGAAGTCGCTGGGCACGCGGATCGTTGGGCGAAGCTTGTGAGAAGTACCAGTCGACGCCCAGCTTAAGAACGTCGTGCCACATGATGATGTGCGCCGACAGAATCTCGCCGGAGCGGGGATCGTGGGTGTGCGGGCCCATCGCGTTGGCGATCGGCAGAGGCGCCCAGCGGATCACGCTGTGACGGACATCTTCTGCTGACCAGTCCGGATCCTCTTCTTTCGAAGGGGCCACTTTGCAGATAATCGCGTTCTTAAAGCCTGCTTCTTCAAAAGCGACCTGCCAATCTTCGACACCGTCAATGACGTACTGGTGCCACTTCTCCGGAACCTCTCGGCCCACGTAGTAGACGATCGGCTTGACCGGCTCGCTCAGATGAGCTTCCGGGTCCTTCTTCTCGAGTCGATAGCGCGTGATGTACTGGTAGGTTTTCACGCCGTGATAGTCGGTGCCGTAATCGGTCTTGCTGGTGCTAAAGAAGCCGACTCTTGAATCGGCCAGCCTCGGCTTCATCGCCTTTTCGGGCAGAAGAATGATGCTGTGGTGAACCTTGTAGGTGCCACCGGTTGATCCGCCGCCAAAACCGAACGGGCTCGACGATCCGCCGCCGCCCCGATAAGTCGCCGTGACCTCAACATTGATGTTGTTCGGGAACGGCGTGACCTTTTCGAGGAAGGACCGAGTACTGTCGGCTGAGCCGCGACCTCGGAAGACCTGGGATGGCGGTGAAATCAGGAATCGAGAGACATCGAGAACAGGAGCTCCTTCCGGAGAGACTGCCTTCGGTGTGAAGACCATGATGATCTCGTTGGTGTTCGATTGAGCGACCGCCTGCTTGATTCGCTCGCCTTCTGTTGCGAGAACAGAGTGGCTGATCTTGCGGAGAAGAACCTTCTTGCCCCGCATCTCAAACCGAATGACTGAGCTGCCTGCTGCACTGCCGTTGTACTGGCCCGAAGGCGTTTCGGCAAACTCGCTCGAGACCATGATGTCTCGACCCATCATCTCGAGCGGAACCTCGAAGTAGACCTTGTCTTCTTTGCGGTGAATCTTGAAGTACGACTCAGAAGTCTCGAAGTCCTTCAGCTCCTTTTCGTAAGGATCTTCCTTAGGCTTCTCATCCTTCTTTTCGTCTTTCTTGTCGTCGGCCTTCTTGTCATCGGCTTTCG
>JALGXY010000123.1 GCA_029824495.1 Fimbriimonadia bacterium | reverse complement strand
CCCGGGACCCGATGCGCAGTCGATATGTCTTCGACTATCCCAAGCCACTCGACCTGGGTGCGATGCAGCGAGCTGCATCTGATCTGGTTGGTGAACACGATTTTCTGGCATTCAGCCAGCAGATCATTGAGGGGAAATCGACGGTAAGAACTCTCTATGACGTGTCGGTGAGACAGGTCCGAGATGAGATCTGGATCGATATAGTCGGCTCAGCCTTTGTCCGAGGAATGATGCGACGCATGAGCGGCGCCCTGTGGGACATCGGCCGAGGAGCACGCCCTGATGACGAGATCAAACGCCTCCTGGGACAGCGTGTCAAGGAGCAGATCAAGTGGCCGACGGTACTCCCGGCGTGCGGCTTGACACTGATGAAGATCAGCTACGGGCGACATCCACAGCCCCAGCGAAATCTTCAGAAAACAGATTTGAATTCGGTAGAGGAATAACAGCGATGAACAGAACAACAACGCCTACGCCCAACAACGTAGAGCGAAAATGGCATCTGGTTGATGCGGCAAATGTGCCGGTCGGTCGGCTTGCAGGGCAGGTTGCGCAGATTCTGCGTGGCAAGCACAAGGCCACCTTCAGCTACAGCTCAGACCAGGGTGACCACGTAGTCGTAATCAATGCAGAGAAGGCCGTCTGGACTGGCAACAAGAAAGACGAACTGATCTATTGGCACACAGGATATCCGGGCGGAATCCGAAACGTCTCTCGCGGCAAGATGATGGAGAACAACCCTGTTCGATCCATCGAAAAAGCTGTGTGGGGCATGATTCCCAAGAATAAGCTGGGACGAGCAACTTTCAAAAAGCTGCACGTCTTCGCCGGTGCTGAGCACAACCTTGAAGCTCAGGCCCCCCAGCCGCTGGACATCTCGAAGAAAAAGTAAGGATCTGATATGGCAGCAAACAATCTTGGATACGGAACCGGCCGGCGCAAATGCGCTGTGGCTCGAGTCTGGCTCGAAAATGGCGATGGCAGCATCACCATCAACGGCCGAGAAATGGACGCCTACCTGGGACGCAAAGTACTGAGTGCTCACCTCGTTGAGCCTCTGGAAGCGATTCAGGCCGAAGGCAAGTACAACGTCAAAGCACTGGTTAAGGGCGGCGGAATGACCGGCCAGGCTGGCGCTGTTCGACTCGGCATCGCCCGAGCGCTCGTCGAGTACGACGAGACAATGCGAAAGCCGCTGCGAGATGCTGGTCTTCTTACCCGCGACGCACGCGTAAAAGAACGAAAGAAGTACGGTCGAAAGAAAGCTCGACGTGGCTTCCAGTTCGTAAAACGTTGATCTGCAGAAAGCTGTTCTGCCGAATCTACCAAGAGGGTTCCTGCTGTTGGCAGGAACCCTCTTTTTGTGATCCCTTGAGGGCCCGATGCCTGGTCATACCGTTCGGTAGAATTTGGTTTTGCTGGCCTACGGAAGCCCGGCTCTGAGTCACAACTATGGCAACACGAATTGGCATCAATGGTTTTGGGCGCATCGGGCGTCTTTCCCTGCGCACCATCATCGAACGATACGGCAGCGATCTTGAAGTCGTCGCTATCAATGACCTGACAGACGCGGACATGAACGCACACCTGTTCAAGTACGACACAGTCTATGGTCCTTTCAACGGCACAGTCGAAGACGTGCCAGGTGAGCTGAAGGTCAACGGCAAAGGGATCAAGGTTTTCAGTGAACGAGATCCGGCAGCAATCGACTGGTCAAGCCAGGGCGTCGACATCGTCATCGAATCGACCGGCATGTTCACGGACGCAACCAAAGCGGTTGCTCACAAGGGCGGCACAGTCAAGAAGGTCATCATCTCAGCTCCGGCAAAGAACGAAGATCTGACAATCGTGCTCGGCGTCAACGACGATAAGTACGATGCTGCAAACCACCACGTGATTTCGAATGCGAGCTGCACCACCAACGGCCTCGCCCCGGTGGCAAAAGTGATGCACGAGAACTTCGGCATCGAGAAAGGCCTCCTGACCACAGTTCACGCCTATACAAACTCTCAGCGCACAGTCGACACTGCCGGAAAAGGCAAACGAGACTCCCGCGCTGCGGCAGAGAACATCGTCCCGGCTAAGACTGGCGCAGCCAAGGCTGTTGGCCTGGTTATCCCAGAGCTTCAGGGCAAATTCACCGGAATGGCTCTCAGGGTTCCGACCCCGACTGTCAGCGTTGTCGATTTCACTGCACTGGTCTCAAAGAAGGCGACAGTGGAGGAGATCAATGCAGCGATGAAGGCTGCTGCAGAAGGCCCGATGGAGGGCGTCCTGCGCTACTCCGATGAAGAGCTGGTCTCAACCGATCTTCGCGGGTCGGCTCACAGCTCGATCTTCAGTGCTGTTGATACGGTTCTTATCGACGACATGGTCAAGGTGATCGCCTGGTATGACAACGAGTGGGGCTACTCCTGCCGCGTCGCCGACCTGGCTCAGTTTGTCGCCACAAAAGGCCTCTAAGGAAACTCCAGCCCTTAGAACTTCATAATAAAAGGGACTCTGTAGATTCAGAGTCCCTTTTTTAAATGCCCATAGAGCCAATCACGACTGACGAGAAGATTGACGGCCCAGCCGCCAAGAAGAAGAAAGACTTCGAAGCCCACCTGATGGGCGGCTGCATGGTGATTGTCATCTCCTCAGTTCTCGTCTTCGGCATGTCGATCTGGCCGTTCATTCCATTTCCAGAGTATTCGGTTCAGGGCCTGAAGCAGATCGCTCTGTTTGGTGCCGTGCCTGCCCTGGTGTTTGCAGCCATAGTTTCGTTTCGTTTCGGCTTGGCCGGGGGGGCAGGGTCCGTCGGAGGAGCGTTGGCCGCAACCATCTTCATCTTTCTCGATCTGCAGCAGACGATGTTGGGGCATATGACCGTCGACCTGCCTGAGCCGGAGTATCCCGAACGCTGGGTCTGGATGGTTCCGCTCGGCTATGTTCTCGCCTTTGTCGTTGTCGCCCTGGTCTGCGTGGCTTTAGCGCCAAGCGAAAAGCCAAAGAACCTGGATGTAGTCGAATAAAAAACCGGGTTCTCTCTTTGGAGAGAACCCGGTCTGGCTGCTGAGGACAGCCTGTTAGTCGACGACGCCGACCAGCACCTTGTCGAGCTGGATGTAGTGAGCTCGCGGCCCACCAAACCATCTGCTTTGTGCTTCGTGTGATCGAACCAGGACTTTGATGTCACCGGTGTCGCTCACGAATCGGTCGATGTTGCTGGTGACTTCATAGGTGTAGTCACTGATCAGATTGCGTCGAACGTTGAACGCCTTGCCGAAGACCCACTCGCCAGCATCGTAATCCCAAAGGAAAACTGTTGCTGAAACTCGTCGGCCAAAGGCCATCGTTGCAGAGAAGTCCACAATGAACTGTGTGATGTCTGCTCCAGGCAGAACCGTGTTGTACGTAGTGATGACGCCTGCGATCTGACCAGCTCGGCCGGCTCGTTCGCTTCGGACATCATATGTATCCTGGTCTGCATCGTAGAGCTTGGCCACTCCGCCGCCACCGACATGTGTGCCGATGAGTTGGGAGACGGTCAAGGGCTGAAGTCGCGGCACGGAGTTGACCGGCTTGGTGACTTCCCAGCTCTGAATCTCAGTTGTCCATTGGTTGGAGCCGTTCATCTCTACGACGCCCCAGAAAGTGGCGTCGTCTGTCGGATCGACTTCTACGTCAGAGTAGTCGCCCCATCGAGAGACGCTGCCGGAGTTCTGGAACTGGCTTGAAGCCATCAAAACAGGAGCACCCATCTGACCGGCTGCATCGCCAACCTTGCGGGAAGCGACCATCATGTCAGCATTGATCGATGAACTCGATCGACTGAA
>JALGXY010000122.1 GCA_029824495.1 Fimbriimonadia bacterium | reverse complement strand
GGCACGTCGTAGCCTTTCATCGCATGCCAGATCGCTCGGTTGAGATTATCCTCATCCTGTCGGGTCTTGATCCCCGTGCGATGAATCGGCACAGTCGCGCTGATTTTTGCCCACTTAAGCGCTTCCCCGCTCAGCTCTTCAAGGGGCGGGTTGAAGGCCTGCAGATCGATCTGAGGGTCTCGCACTTTATAAGGCGTGAGATCGGGCGTATCGTTGAAACAGTCGGCCATAACCGGGCCTGCCGCAACAGCCTGGTTCATCGGAGGCAGGCCAAAGATTCGACAGATTGTGTGGAGCACGGAAGACTGGTTGTAGAAGTTCGAAACCAGGGCTTCTCGCTTCGTATAAGCGCTGGCGAGAAGGCAGATAGATCGGTGTCCATCGACATGATCGAACCCAGCCTGCGGATCATCTTCATTGATGATGATCAGCGTATCCTTCCAGAAATCTGAGTTCGAAACAGCCTCGACAAGTCGCCCAACAGCGAGGTCATTGTCCGCCATGTAGGAGCCCATAGTTGGGTATCCGGGCGTTGTGCCAGCGCCATGATCCTGCGGCATATGAAGGATCATCAGATTCGGCATCTCGCCTGCCTCTTTGAACTCTTCGAACTCATCAAGGAAACGCTCCATCCTCAGGACATCAGGGATCCCCATGTTCCAGCCAGGGTAATCGCGGTCTGAGTAGCGGCGAAGCCGTTTGATTCCAATCTGCTGGCCAAACACGATCTCGTCCTGAGCAGGGGTGTCGTACGCCCGCCAAAGATCCTTGACTGACCAGCCCTCGGGCGGCGTGGCGTAGTCATATTCGCCGTAGTTCCGGAAGCTGTAGCCGGCGCCCAATATGTAGTCCCAGATGAATCCAGAGCTGGAATAGGTGATCGGGTCGTCGCCAAACGTATAGCTTCGTGCAAAGCCGCCAAATGCTCTTTCGAGATAGGGAGTGACGTTCCCTTCGACTGCCCAGGAGTGGCCATCAGCAGAGAGCACACCGTTGCAGTAGTAGTTGTCGAGCAGAGCGAACTCGCTCGCTAAAGCATGGTGGTTCGGCGTAATCTTTTCTGGGAAAATGCAGAGGTCTGGATCACCATCCCCTTTCGGCATGTCGCCAAAGAACTGGTCGTAAGTCCGGTTCTCTTTGATAACGTAGATGACGTGCTTGAAGACGCTCGGCTCACCCAGCTTCTCGGGCACGGGCACTGGCGCCGCGTCGGATGAATCCTCTCTCTCAAATGCGGCCAGGATCTGCGGAACACGGCTGTTCTCGTTCACCTCAGCAGTCAGCTCAGCAAGCCGCCTGTTGGAGGGATAGGCGGATTTCTGGATTGTGCCCTTGTGATCGTGGCTATTCCATCCTGCTTCGGGTGCTCGCCGGGGGTGCCGCGAACCGACGCCCTTCACATTGTTGATGTACATCACACGTTCGCCCAGGGCGATGCCTCCGGGGAACCAGGAAGTGGGAATGAAGCCTTCAATCTGCGGCTGATCCTCCAAGCTGATAAAAGCGACTGCGTTGTTGCCGGCATTTGCACAGTAGAGCGTCGACTCGTCATCGCTGAGAGCGAGCGCATTGGGCATCGACCCGAACGGCAGGTTCTCATCTGGCTTAACAACCAGGGTCTCGACCACCTGGTTCGTCTCAACACTGATAAAGCTGATCGTGTCAGCGTTGGAGTCGGCGACAGCAACCTGCGCTCGGCTTGGGATGCTCACCACCGCCGATGGCTGCAGTCCCACCTGAACCTGAGCAGATTGAGTGCCATTTGCCAGGTTGACAACCGAGACGGTGCCTGTCTTCGCCTTGCCGACCCTGTCGACCGGGGTCTCTGTCCCCCCGGAGGGAGCTGTCAGGTCATTTTCTGTAGCGCGATAGCCGCCCTGGCAAGAGACATATGCTGTGACGCCATCGGGAAGCACGTCGATATCGAATGGAGCGATCCCCGTTTCGATCTCTCTGACCAGCTCTCCTTTGTCGAGATCGACGATTCCCACTGTGTTGTTCCGGCTGAGACAGATGTAGGCGAATCTGCCGTCTTGGCTCAGCTTCAGCCCACAGGGGAATGACGCTTTGCCATCAAACCCTTCGATCTTGATCGAGCGTTTTAGAGTGACTTTGCCTTCGTCATAGACGAATTCGTGCAGATCGTTGCCGGCATTGGTGAAAAACGCAGACTTGCCATCACTGCTGAGCTCCAGGCCGGTAAGTGAAGCTCCGCCAGGGCTGTTCGCCTCTGCCAAGACATCGAGTGTCTTGGGGTCGTAGACCGCGACGCGGTTGTTCAGCTTGACCCAGACGAGCGACTCATCTTTCGGCACAGCAATATCGACCGGGCGGCCGTACATCTGAGCTGATTGGCCATAAGGTCGGATCAGACGATATGTGGGGAGAAGGCTTCCTCCTTCCACCTGATCCTGGACAGCCAACGCGAGCCAGGAGGCTGAGGCAGCACCTGCGGCACCGAGAGCCAGTAGAGAGACGAGCGACCTGCGCATGTCGCGGGTATACCACTCCGACGCGCCCGCCAACTTTGGCAGGCGCCCCGTTGATGATCTTGGACTGGTCTACTTCTCGTTAGGCCAAGCCCTGTCGGCCGATTTTTCGCCGAGTCTCTCTCGGTCCTTTTCAACGAGATCGGCGAATTGCACTCTTGTCAATCCTCCCTCGTTTTTGAGGGCCCTTTGAAAGGCCGGAAGGTGAGCCTCTTTCGAGGCACGTCGCAGGTTTGTAAAGACCCTTGTCAGGCTGCTATACTCCCTGATTTTCGGGAGCAGCTTGTCGAACATCTTAACGTTGTCAATCTCTGCTTCTACCCCTTGTCTGGCGGCCTCTTTCAGAGTCTTCGGAGCCTCGATCTTGCCGGCAAACTTGTCCTTGGGGATGGCGATTCCGTACCGGCGCAACTGCCTTTCGAGCGCCTGAATGTGTCTATTTTCAGCCTGGATGATGCTCTTGTACGGCTGTACGTCGCCAAACTTCTTCAGGATCGCATCATAGGTGGCCCGGGCGGCATATTCGCCATCAGGTCCGGCGAGTGCTTCAACCAGTGCCGCCTTGGCATCGCTCGGCAGTCTCAGGGCACCTTCTTGGGCGGGTGCCGTTGCAGCAATCGCCGCAGCGATGATGGTGATAATCGTTCGTGTTTTCATCTTTATCCTCTATTAGAAGCGAGGATAATGATGAGCTTGCAGGTTCAGTCTTTGGGCTGTTTGTCGGTCTCAGGAGCACCGATCTTAAAGCTCTTGAAAAAGCGATCGGCAGCGATGTCTGCATCTTCGGATCGGGGGGCAACGACGACCTGATGACAGAGTCGATTCTCCCATAGGATCACCTGATGGTTCACCAGGCCGACCTTGGGGATCATCACCTTAAACCGCTGCGCGGGATAGCCGCCGACCTTGGTCCGCTTGATGTTGGTAATCAGCGTCTTTGGCGTGGTTCTCGCCCCTTCTCTTGCTGCATCCAGAATGTCGTTCGAAGCGGTGTTGACCGTGATCGTTTGTGGAAGATCGATGAAGCTGACTTCAAACCTTCGACCCTCGTCGATTGATCCAAGCACTGTCCTTTTCAGCTTGAGCTCTCCGAGCTTCACCGTCTCGCTAACTCGCTTGACTTCACCCGGCATCGTGACCTTGAATCCACCTGGATCGGATTCAATCGGCTTCCAGCCTCCGCCAACTGCAAGAGCGGCTAAGGGGACGAGCGCGGTCACCATACTTATGGGACAGCTTTAAACCCTGTTTGGCTGCAATGAAACTGAGTTTTTTGACAATTTGACAAATCGCGGCTGCCCTTTCTGATTTGACCACTCCTCTTGCACGGGCCAGGAGGCCTCAAATCAAGATGAAGAATCAGATT
>JALGXY010000121.1 GCA_029824495.1 Fimbriimonadia bacterium | reverse complement strand
CGTGCCCGGGCGTATCGATCAGATTAAACTCGTAGATCTGGCCGTCGCGGGCTTTGTACTCCAGCTTGACCGCGGTCATCTTGATGGTGATGCCCCGCTCTCGCTCAAGATCCATCGTATCGAGAGTCTGCTCCTGCGCGGTGCCACGAACCGCCCCGGTCTTCTCAAGAATCCGGTCAGCGAGTGTCGACTTTCCGTGGTCGATGTGCGCGATGATGCAGAAATTGCGGATGTGCTTCTGGTCCATCAGGTGAGCCTCGCGGAGTGTACCGGCGACTGGTTTTTGGCAAGGGGACAGGTCTGGGTGAGGTCGGGTTTCGGTGGGCCTGGTGGGAAAAGGTTAAACTTGGGGCTCTGTGGTGCGGACGTCCGCGTCTGCATCGCGGCCCTCCTCCCCCTCTTTTGTTCTTCCCCTAGGCCTAGGGGGAGAGGCTCTCACTCGGGCTCTGTGGTGCGGACGTCCGCGTCTGCACTGAGGCACTCTGCACAAAAAAGAACCTCCACCCCCTTTTCCACGTCCGGCCCAACCTATTGTTGGCCTCTTTGGCGGACCCTCCCTCCTCCTCCGGAGCAAGAGGAGGGGGAATAATCAACGAAAGCCAGCAGGCTTTAAGCCTTTTTTGAATCCACCGAAGCCGAAGGCCGAGGGGTTGTACTCACCGACAAGACTGACATCTGCCGAATCTGGGATGCCGATCCCGGTCATCCAGAAAGCTCCGTTGACAACAAATCGTCTGAGATCTTCGTTCAGCAGATCGGTGGCGGCACCCATGGTTGTCGTCAAAACCTTGTTGGTGCGGCCAGAGCTGTTCTGATGGTCGAGCAGCCAGGCGATCGGCATCATCGGCTTGTTCAGATCCTGCTCGGTGCCCTTCACGGTCTCTTTGCTGCCTTCGGCTGGTCCATCGCCGGGCTTCATTCCGCTCAAAACCTGTCCACGCATCAGGATCTGTGATCCGGTTGGCGGGTGGGCTTCATAGACATCGGTCGTGCCGAATACGTCCGAAACCCCACGGAGCAGAGGGTGTCCTGCCGCAGATGGCTCGATCACGCCGCGTGTCGCCTGAACACCGTGATGCCCCCAATGCGTCAGCCAAGTTTCGCCGAGAACATGGCGTCCAAATCCGCCTTTCCAGGTGCTGCTGCGCCAGCCGTAGCGCTCGTAAGGGCCAGATTTCAGGTCGAAGGCGTGAGTGCTGGTCCGCAGGCCGATAAACGGCTTTCCCGCCTGATAGTAGGCGTCGAAGTGCTTCATTTGGTGGTCGGGCCACTCTCGGAATCGCAGCAGCATGATGCAGAGGTCCGCGCTGTTCAGAGCTTCGAGCCCCGGAGTGTTGTCATGCCGATCCGGATTGATCGTGCCGTCGTCGTTCAGCGAGAAGAGGACCGTGCACTTGAAACCATGACGCTCTGACAAGATTTTGCCGAGCTGAGGCAGCGCCTCTTCGCTGCGGTACTCCTCATCGCCCGAGATCAGGACGATGTGCTTCCCCGCCCCCGGTCCGCCTCTGCCCTCGTAGACGATGAAGTCTTGGGGAGGGGTGGCCGTCAGGCTAACCGCTGTAAGCGCGAAGGCAATCATGACTCTCCTCAAAGTTTACGCCGAATTCGTGCCCGTGCAGCTTTGCCCAGCGCTCAAACTCAGCGACTCCCCATTCTTGAACGGGCCAGACATCTTCAAAGGCATCTAATAGCGGCAGTGTCGCCTTGCCACAATGCTTGATCCACCCATCACGATAACTCTCATCTAGTGAGACATTCTTGGCCCGAATGTGAATCTCAGTCCAGTTTGAGTAGTTTGAAGAGCGAGCCTGCCTCCTTGTGAAAGGCCTCCAGTTGTTTACTCTCAAGGCTGCAACGACTTCGTCGTCTGCCCACGAGTGCATGGTGAAACAGATGACATCCCAGAAGTTGCTGAACATGCGGCTCCGACTGTTTCTGATCAGTTGCCAATGCTGATCTTCCGCACTCCTCATCGCGTAGATCTCCTTCAACCCTTCAAAGTGCAGCGAAACGGGAAAGCAGCGACGAGCATCCCACCAGTCTAAGATCCGAGCAGAGCACGCGAGCCGCCAGACATCGTAGTGGTTAAGAGTCAGTGTGAATCTGTCTCCACTTAGGGTTCCACCGATGACATGGGCATCGTTTTGACCAAAGGCAAAGTAGCGTCTCAGCTTGTTGTCGGCAGGGATCGGCTCTACCATCTTAGCGTAGTCGTATGTCTTAATCTCTGGCTCCCACTCAGGGTCCTCAGGCAGAGCAGCCTGCCCGACACGCGGCAGGTCACGCAGGTGTGCGAACACGCTGTCTATAGGAATCTGTTTGGGCGGTCTAGGCATCCTGTGGCACCGAGTTTACGCTCTGATCTCAAAACCCTGTTCTTTGATCCACTTTTCGAAGTCGCTCACGCCCCAGAACCGCTGAGGCCAGACGTCTTCGAACGCATCTAACAACGGTAAGGAGTCCTTGCCGCAGTGCTCGATCCAGCCCTCGCGGTACCTCTCAATCACTCGTGCGGCTTTCGCCCGAACATGGATGTTCACTCCCTCTGAGCTCCAGCCGTAGTACTTTGTTCTCCTGCGTCTAAATGGACTCCACTCATTGACGATTAGAGTGGCGATGATCTCGTCTTCTGTCAGTCCATGCAGTCTGAACTCATTGACGTCCAGCAAATTGTCAAAAACGTCTGATCTTGTGTTGCGGATCAGCTGCCAAAACCGATCTTCTGCACTGCGCATCACGAAGAGTTCTTGCACATCGACAAACTCGATTGAGACAGGAAAAGCACCATCCAGTGCATCTCCGGTCAGGAGACCGGCGCAGGCTGCAAGCCGCTCGACATCGTAGTGGTTGAATGTCAGTCGAAAGAATGAGTCGGTGCACTCACCGCCGATGATCCGAGCATCGTTTTGGCCGAAGCCGAAGTGCTTCCGGAGGCGGCAATCGGAGGGGAATTTTGCCAGCATCGCCTCTTCATCGAAAGGCACGTACTCTTCTTCCTCGTCCAACTCATTCGGAGGAGCCTCCTGCCCGACTCGCGGCAGTTCGCGCAGGTGCGCAAACACGCTGCTGCGGGGGATGTGTTTGGGCGGTCTAGGCAATGCTCGCCGCCCCAAAAAACATCAGCCTTTCTTAGGCTCGAAGACCAGACGGATGCCGGCGAAGAAGCCGTCGGACATCCACCAGCGAGACTTGGGGAGCTGAGGGTCGGTCTCCTGCCAGGAGGGATCCCAATAGCGCCGCTGAAACGGAGTCATATCGGCCATATCGTCGGTGAAGATCGGACCACACAGGACCGGTTTGCCCTTCAGGTCGGTTGTCCATTCGCCGACGTTGCCCAACAGGTCATAGAGACCGAGCTTGTTCGCCTTAAGTTTGCCGACCGGATTGGTGACCTCGTCGCTGTTGTCGTAGTGCCAGGAGCTCTCTTCGAGCTCAGACTTCCAGTCGCCTGCTTCGGCAACCAGCTGCCATTCGGCTTCGGTTGGTACGCGATACTTTTTGTCGGTGACCGAAGTCAGCCAGCGGCAGAACATGTCGGTCGAAAGGTAGCTGACATTGATGACCGGATAGCCCTTGTGGCCCCACCCGAGATCCGGGAGGATGTAGCTCCGGCTCGGCCTGGCGATGGCGTCAGGCCCGTACTCCGTGCGATCGTCCTTGGCTGTCGGCTCGCCGCTCAGCAAGAACTGGTCGAAGACCTCCCATGGCACCTCGGTCTGCGAGATGTGGAACGGTTTTACTTCGACGGTCGTTTCGCCGATCTTGACTGTGCCGCCTTCGATGGGAATCATCTTGAATTCCACAGTCGATTCGGGCAGCTTCTGAATCATCGGCTCAGCCTGGGCTGATACGATTGCGGTTGCGAGGAGTGCGGTCAGCATCTAGTTTCTCTGTCGGTTGTTCGATTCCGGCTGGCGCGGACGATGTGTGCCGCAGTCCATAGATTCGACGTTTGAATCGAATTCATGTTCCGCATCGCACTGGTTGTCCTGGGCGATTTGTCGCCCAGTATGAGCAGCAAAATTCACCAGCCAGGTCTCAAGACTGGCCGACACGCCGAACTCCACCCCGCTGTAGGTTCGGCGTGATCGACAAGCATCAATACTCTCGGTCTGTGAGGATGCCCGGCTTGGGAACAGGATAGAACCCGTCCTCATCCGGCATAACCGGTGCATCAGAGGAGTACATCAGGTCGGCCACCTGGGGAGCGAGTTCAACATCATGGTTGAGCATCTGATCAAACGTAACCTCCTGCCCCGTGTGAGCGGCAAATCGGCCCATGGTGCTCGTGAGAGTCGCATTGATGCCGGTTTCGACCTCGTTGTGCGGCTCGTTGTCCCGGATCTTCTGGACCAGGACATTCCACTCGTTCTGATACGGATTGCTGCGGTCTTTCGAGCGCCAAATCTCAGTTTCAGAGGAGATCACATGACCCTTGTGAGTCGCCTGCGGACCGCTGAAGTCGCCGGCTCTCGCAGCGATCGCCACGCCCTTCGTGCCGTGAACATAGCTGGAGAAGTGCCCCCAAGCCCCATCGACGATTCGGCCATCGAACAGGAATTTTGTGCCGTCTTCGAACGTGTATTCGACGGCGTATGAGTCGAAGTTTTGGTCAACAAACGCCTCGCCATTTCGATTCTCTTTGTAATGCTTGCCGCCGAGCGCTTGTGCCTTGATCGGCCAGGCGTTCTTCATCCAACAGAGGTGGTCGATGTGATGAATGTAGAAGTCGTTGAAGCAGCCGCCGCTCGCCCAGATGAAGCTGTGGAATCGCCGGATCTGGTACTCCAGATCGGTCATGGTCGGCGGTTTCTTTGTCGACTGAGACGTGGCCGCTGGCCCGTGCATTCGATAGCCGCGCATCATGGTGATGTCGCCGATTTCGCCGTCCTGAATCCTCGCGTGGAGCTCCTGAAGTCCGATCGTGTGCCGCGACATCAGACCGACGCCGACTTTAAGGCCGGCGGCAATCGCCTTTTTGTTCAGCTCGAGCATCTTGCGGCTGCTCGGGCCATCGACAGTGACCGGCTTCTCCATGAAGACGTTCAGTTTTTTCTCAATCGCGTAGGAGTAATGCACCCAGCGGAACGCAGGAGGTGTCGTCAGGATGACGACATCGCCGGGGCGAAGCTCATCCATCGCCTGCTTGTAGGCATCGAAGCCCAAGAATTTTCGATCGTCCGGCACGTCTACCGCATCGCCGCCGCTTGCAGCGAGGCTGCTGAAGCTCGCATCGAGGCGATCTTCAAACACATCTGCCATGGCGACCAGCCTGCAGGGCCCGCTGGTGTTCTTGATTGCATTTAGGGCAGCTCCGCTGCCTCGACCACCGCAGCCCACGAGGGCTACTCGGATCTCGTCATTGACGTCGTTGTGATAGCCAGCGTTGGCGATACGCGGCATGATCGAGCCGACTGCCAGGCCTCCAGTGGCCTGGAGAAACTGTCGTCTCGATGTCAGATTCTTTGCTTTGCTCATGCGAGGAGGTTCTCTCTATTGACGGGCCGGAAGGCTCGTCGATTCGTGGTCTCTTGACCACTGTGTCATCAATGCGCACATTATGGCCCCAGACGGCATCATTTGAGCAATGATGCTGATTGCGCTTTTCGGTTTTGAACCAGGAATTGCGAACCACCAGAAGGCTTGAAGCC
>JALGXY010000120.1 GCA_029824495.1 Fimbriimonadia bacterium | reverse complement strand
TGATTCGACTCCTGCCATCAGCGATCGGCTGGTGCGTAATGTCGGCAACGCCACTCTGCCTAAAAGAGTTCTTGCAGGAGTTCATGAAAGCCTGGCTGTCTCGCTTTTTGAATCAGAGCGATTCGCTGAAGCAGAGACAGCCTCGCTGACTGCGCTGCATTTCAATCCACGCTCAGCCCGAAGCCATGCGATGGCAGGCGACATCAGCCTTGCCGATGGTCGCTTGGATACAGCGATTTCACACTTTGAGGCAGCCCTGAGCCTCAACCCAAATGACCTCTGGCCTTACATCTCAATCGCCGACGCGTACAGTGCGAGCGGTCGGCCTAATGATGCGATGACAGCGCTAGAGACGGCGGCAGAGAAAGCACCTTGGCACGGAGGAATCTGGTCCGAAATCATCGAACTCTCGATTGAGCAGGGGTGGCATGATCGAGCCGAAGCTGCCGTCGAATCCGCAGTTCAAAATCGAGCGCTATCGACTGAGGCAGCAGCGAGAATCAGAACACGGCTAGAGGAAGCGGCTCAATCTCTCCCTCAATGATTGGGCTTGGCTGGTAGATCTCACCCAATCCCACGAAACTCAGATCTCCGTCTACGTTGATAGTCAGACCGCTGACCTCAATTCTCGTAATGATATGATCTGGGTAGAGCGCGTCGCCCTCTCTCATTTCGAACAGCTCATCTCCGATCTCGATAAGAGCTGCGTTTGCTGGCGAACCAGGTCCGCCTGTCAGAACACCCTTAAGTGTTGCTGGCGGGAGAACGACTGGAATGCTGGGCAGCTCGCCCGTGATCGGATCTGGCTGACCAGCAGCGTTTGGATTCCCGCCAGCCGTAGGCGGCTCAATTGCACCACCTACGACATGAAACGGATTGGCGCCGGGTGAGTGAACCTCTCTCCACAGCTCCATAACTCGTGACCGCTCTTTAACGGTCGTCTTGACCTCTTCGATATCTGCCTCAAGCTGCGCTGTCGTTTCTGCCTGAGTCTGGGCATCACCGGCCAGATTTGACATGAGAGTCACTCCGATGACCCCGACCACAATGATCAGGAGCACCACCAGAACGATGGTCTTTCCACGGTCTTCAGGTCGCGTCTTGATCATGAGAGTCAGTTCTTGGTTTTGTCGAGAGCTTTATCAGCTTCGACGACTTTGTCTGTTTCGGCGACAGGCGGTTCTGAAGCCTCGTCATCCTTGATGATTGTCGGAGTGATGAAGACCAGGATCTCGCTCTTACGACCACTGGTGCTTCGGCTCTTAAAGAGCTCTCCGAGCAGTGGGATTTCAGAGAGAATCGGCACAGACCGAATGGTCTTTGTCATCTCTTCTCGAATGAGGCCAGCGATCACCACTGTCTCGCCATCTTTGACTCGAATGGTGGTCTCCGCTTCACGGGTACTGGTCTGAGGCAGATTGTCATCGCTCAGGCCTACAATTGTGCTCACGACAGGGTGGACCCGCATCGTGATGTCCCCATCGACGTTGACGCGCGGTCTGAGGAGCAGGATGATGCCGACCGGGAATTCGACGACCTGGACGGTCTGTCCCGAGATGCCGTTGCCCTGCGAGATCTGCGATCGGATCGTTTCACCAATAAACACATTGGCGTCAACATTGTCGATCGCCTGTACGTGCGGCGTAGCCAGGATCTTCGCCTCTTTCTTTTCGACCATCGCCTTCAGAACCGATTGGAACGTGAACGGGACACGGCTGAATGAGCCAAATCCTGCCGGCCTTGTAGTGAAGTCGGTAAGTTCACCACCTGTCGCTCCAGTTACGCCTGTTCCGGCGGCAGTTTCGTAGAAACCGAACCGAGTCCAGTTCCAAGAGAAGCCGAGATCAGACTGGTTGGAGGGTGAGTAATCGACCACTTCGACTCGAACGCTGACCTGAGTCGGAGCGATGTCAAGGTCTTCCAGAAGGCTCAATGACCGCTTGGCTCTGCAGCGAACCTTGGACCGAAGTCGAACTGAGGGGCTGGAATCCAGGATTGCCGGGAGAGAATGACTCGGGGCCGATCATCACCTGAACTTCAGGCTCCGCCTCTTGGAGGAACAGTTTCAGCGCAGGTGCACTGCTGTATCTGACGTTGTACAGCTCAAGGACAATCGGCTCCTCTGGCGGCAGAGGGATCTCGATATCGAGGCTGCCGGCCATCTTCAGCGCTTTCTTGACCTCTGCTTCTGATCCACTGATCGCAATCGTGCCGACCACTGGATCGACAACCGAAACTTTAAGCGTGTCAAACATAGCCGTCAACGCATCACCCAGCCCATCGGTAGGCACATGCTTGGCTGTGTAGATCATGGTCGACTGAGAGGCGGCCTCTTTTTCGATCCGAATGACGAATTCTACGGCGCTTTTCTGATCTTCAGGCAGTGCATGAAGAACAAGAAGACCGTGTGATCCGGATGCTGTGACATAAGGAAACGCCTGTTCGACTGCCTTTGCTGTCGACTCTGCGTCGGCAGCTTTCAGCTCAAGAGTCTTGCTCTCAGCAAACGGGCGCAGTGCGTCGCGCATCTCATCTGGCCCGGCGATCACAAATGAAGCGCCGACCTTCTTCATCGACAAGCCGGCAGCGGCGGACACAAACTTCAGTGCCTCCTCCGGGCTGTTCGCCTTGACGTTGAGTGAAATCTCGGGGTCTTGAGATCCAGAGAAGATCACGTTGTAGCCTGTCCTTGTTGCTACGCTGTGGATCACTGCCGAAGCCTTAGTTTTCGAAAAGACGATTCTCATCGCCTGATCGGCAAAGCTAGGCAGTGCACTGGCAGTCACAACTGCACAGACCAGGATGTACTTAAGCGCTTTCATTATTGTCGTCCTCACTTGTTTCGTCAGACGTGGTGTTCAAATCTTCGTCTTCGACGCTCTCATCAGCGTCATCGGTCATCTCTTCAGTCGAGTCATCCACCGTCTCATCGGCGGGCTCAACTTCGTCAGCGTCGTCTACAGGTATCGGAATCGCAACCGGATCGATGCCGTATCTGGTGATGGTCATGGTGAGTCTGCTGAGAGGGCCGGTCTGAACCCGATCCCACCGCACATTCATCATGTTCATCAGTCGATCTGATCTCATGATGGCGTAGGCGAATTCCCGCAGCGCTTCATAAGATCCGATCAGAACCAGCCTCGTCGGCAGCTCGTGATACCGAGCCAGAATCGAGTCTTCCATTGGCGGAGGAGGCGGAAGAGTTGTGAACTGGTCGATTCGACAGCCTGTCGTGCGAGCCAGCTCCTTCAGATCTTCGATGAATCGTGCCTGCTCCTCTTCTGAACGAGCCACACCAGGAACCTTCTCTGGATCTGGCTCAAGGATCATCGCCTCCATCAGGCTCTCCAAATTCTGTCGATCGAGCTCTAGCGCTGCCTGATCTTGCTCGGCTTTCTGGAGCCGTTCATTTGCGCTCAGGTTCATGATGAGCATGACGCCGCCAACCACGATCGGCATAAGGAACATCAGGATGCGAACGAGAGGCTTCATTCGATGGTCTCCTCCGGCAGTGTCATAACGAAATTCGTTGTCATTCGGTAAGCGAGTCCAGCGGCCTGCTGATCTGAATATGAATCGACGAACGTTCCGAAGAAGTCAAGGCTGCTGTTCATTCTGTCGACTGTTGCGACAATGTCGTCTTCAGATCTTGCTTCACCCGTGATCTTAATCCGACCACCAGGCTCAAAATCGATGATCCTGACTCCGATTGAAGGATCGAGCATCTTCGAGATCCTATCCATGATCGGCGGGAATGGAGTTCCGTATCCGGCGAGTTCTGCCAGTGCTTTAACGGAGTCCTCTCTCGCCTCTTCCATCGGCTCGTATTGAAGCTGAAGCGTCTCGTTGTACGCTGTTGCAGCCTCGTTGCCGGCTTCAATGGAGTCGGCCTTCTTGCCTTTGCCCATCCAGATCAGCAACCCAGCGACAGCGATTAAGAAGGTGATGACGATGAACGGTATGGGGCTGCCGGATACGATTGACCTTCGGTGCGTTTTGCGTACCGGAGCCTTAAGGACAAAGGCATCGAGGCCAGATGAGCCCGTTCCGAGCCCAGACCAGGCGATCGCGGCCGCAGCCGAAAACTTAAGCCTGCTCGACTCATCTTTCAGGAGTGACGAGGCTTTGCCTTCGCCAACAATTGGTGGATCAAAAAACCGAGTTTCGGCGCCGATCGACTCTTCGATGAAGCCGGTCAAGACTCTAAACTTGGCGTTTGTGCCTGTGACGATGATCTTTGGGTGGTCACCGGCGGTCGGAAGACGCCTGATGAACTCGATCATTCGTGAAAGCTCGGACGTGAGCCGCTCACCGTAGTAGGTTTCGGCCTTGTCTTCCCCACTGTCGGCCCCTTCGACTGTTCCGTCATCAGAACTGACGAGGCGACTGCCGAGGATTTCGAGTCGACGATAGGCGTACAGGTTTTGGTCCTGAATGATTGCGACTTCGCAAGACTCGGAACCGACTGAAAGAATCAAAGTTGGCTCGCCTTCCGGCAGGTTCTGAGCCGCAGCTCGAATCAACGCCGCATGAACCGGCATCATTTGCGGTTCGACCTTGGCTTCGCTTACGGAGTCGCCGAGATGCCAAAGTCGATGGCTGTCTGCCGCCATTGTCAGGCAGGATTCTTGGCCGTCTTCACCAACAATTCTCTGCCAGTCGATGCCGCCGCCTTCATCTGATAGAGTTCTGTGGAGCTGAAGCTCACCCATCAGGACAGCAGAGACATCTGCGTCTGGCATGGGCGGCACTTCGACCACTCTGGTGACGCTGTATGAGGGCGGGATGCCCAGACAGTAGTTCTTGCTCTTGACCCCGATCCGATGGAGAAGCGATTTCAGTTCAGCGCCTGTTGTCTTCTCCTGGTACCCGTCGGGCATTTCGATAGAGCCAGCAACGGAGATACGAAGCCCTCCGTCGTGAGGCATAGCCTCTACAACACGGATCTCATCTTTAGCCATGTGGATACCCACAACGGCTGATGGATGCTTGTTATCTTGGCTTCTCATACGCGCTCTTTATAGTCGTTTCTTGTACGGGCTGTTTCGCAGCCGCACCGTTCCAGACAGCTCTCTTGACACTCCATCAAACTCTGCCATCGCCTCAACTTTAACCGCCGCCAGCAGCGGCAGTTCAGATTGATCCGGGATATTGAGATTTGATGTCTGTGTCAACGTCCCAGAAGACATAACGAAATATGTAAATTCCAACTTTGAGACGTTGTCCAGCACTGTTTTGGTGCCAGAACTATCAGACCTGACAAGATTCGTGCCGCTGAGGCCGTAAGTGATGACATCGCCTACGTTGTCGGAGCCGTAATATGAGATCGATGTTGCGCTGGCCGCTTTGATCGCTGCCCGATCTGCATCTTTGCAGGATTGGGCGTTTCGAATGTGATCAAGCAGAAGGTCAACCTGCTGCCGGGCATCCATCTCGGCATCGCTGTATCTCTCCGCGAAATAGGACTGAGAAGTGGAATCCAAGTAGACCCAAAACCCTCCGCCAACCACTATGCTCGAGAGCATAAGGGCCACGAGCGCTTCAGTCAACGATGCACCGCGCTTGAGCCTCATACGCCTGACCTCGCGAGATAGGTGGAGATTCTGTTCAGCTCCAAGTCACCCTTGACGCGAAACACTTTGATCGTCACATCACGCAGCGCATCATCTGCCGGTCGCGTTGCGCCTGTGCCACTAACGCCAACTCCTTCGGCATCATAGTAATAGATAGTGGTGCCTTCTGCAGGACCATCAAAGCCGCCAAGTTTGATCTCTTCGACCGTCTTGCGGGTCAGATAGTAGGCGAGAGTTTCGTCGCTTTGCCTTTCGTTTAGAGAAAGCGACACCTGCCACAACGATATGATCCCGGCCATAGTGATGGCCAAGATTGCGACGGACACCAGAACTTCGGTGAACGTCAGTCCTTTTTGAAGCCTATTTCGACTCGCCATCCATAAACACCGCACTGCTTCCAGTCGGGCTGATTTCGCGCCATTGATCCTTGAAGCCAAACCAGAGAGAGTAGTCGGTCGGGTCTGCGCCGCCACCGTCGTTGGGGAAGATCACTTGAGTACCACCACCGAGGTCGAAGTAAGAGGAGATAACCGAGCCGAAGATCGTGGTGTTTCCGGTAAAGCTCATCTTAGGAGTTTCGCCTGTACACCCATCTCTAAGCGCATAGAAGCCGCCATAGAAATTCGAGTTGCCACCAATGATCAGATCGTTGCATTTGTTGTAGAACAGCCGGAATCTGGACGGGTCAGTGCTGGTGAAGACAACCACAGTCTGCAGCCTGTCAGAAAGATTGCTTGATCCACCTTCATCCACCCAGATCCGAATCGCTCCAAGGTGGGTCAGCATCACGATTGCAGCGTTGCCCGACCTTAAATCCAGATCATGGAAGTAGTAGTCTCCCGGAGGAATGAAGTAGACACGTTTGTTGTAGATGCCCTCGATCGCTGTTCCAAAATTGGGGTCGCCATCGACAACAGTGATTTCATCGGTTACAAAT
>JALGXY010000119.1 GCA_029824495.1 Fimbriimonadia bacterium | reverse complement strand
GCTGGAGGGCTCTGTCGAAGAAGGATTCGATTAGACTCCTTTAAAGCCAATACTCTTCTGGGGTGGATTGACTCATAGCAGAGTCAATCCACCTTTTTTTGGGTTATGCTCAGGGTCAAATATGAGCAGGCAGATTCTTGTGACCGGGGGAGCGGGTTTCTTAGGCTCCCATTTAGTAGACCTCCTGCTTAAAGATGGTCACAACGTGACAGCCGTCGATAACGGAATCACTGGTTCTTGGGCGAATCTAGCCCACCATGAGGGCAACAAGAACCTTGAGATGATCGATGCCGATGTGTCTCTTGAACTCCCTGACTTCGGCCAGCTGGATCAGATCTTCCACTTTGCCAGCCCCGCCAGCCCCAAAGACTTCGAACCTCTTGCACTTGAGATCCTTGCTGTTAACTCAAAAGGAACGGAGAACTGCCTCAAGCTGGCTGAGAGGACCGGCGCAACGTTCATTTTTGCCTCCACAAGCGAAGTCTACGGAGACCCCCTGGTCTCTCCTCAGCCCGAATCCTACTGGGGCAATGTCAACCCGATCGGCGTTCGCTCAGTCTATGACGAATCGAAGCGATTCGGCGAAGCTTTGACAATGGCCTACCACCGAGGCAAGGGTGTTCAGACGAGAATCATCCGGTATTTCAACACCTATGGTCCGAGAATGAGGATCGATGACGGGCGCGTGGTCTCCAACATGATTGTCCAGGCCCTCAAAAATCAGCCTCTGACGGTCTACGGGGACGGCAGCCAGACGAGATCATTCGGCTATTGCCATGACTCAGCAAGAGGTGCAATCCTCCTGGCCAACTCCTCTTATCACCTGCCCGTAAACATCGGCACCACGTTTGAAATGCCTGTTGTCGATCTGGCAAAGCTGATCATTCGGCTGACAAAGTCGAGCAGTGGCGTTGAGTACCTGCCGGCAGCTCCGGATGATCCCAAAAGACGCCGCCCAGATCTCTCAACTGCGAACCGTGAACTGGGTTATGAACCGACCATCGGCCTAGAAGAAGGCCTGCTCGAAACGATTGAGCACTTTAGAAAGGCTGTCTAGTCGCCAGTCTTGTTGCTTCGATAAAACAGAATCTCATTGAGCAGAGTGGCGGCCCAAGCAGCTTTCTTTCCAAAACCGTTGATCAGGTGGTATTCGATGCGGCGCCTGCGTGCTTTCTCGGAGAACTCACCCAAGACAAGCGGGTCTGCCAGAACAGCTGCCGCAGTTTCCGTCGCCCATCGATCTGAGCAGGCCTCCAGCGCAGCCTGAGCCTGCTCGTTCAAGGTCCCAAGCTCGTTCAGCATAGCCAATGGAAGTGCCACAGCACGGCGGCCGACCGTCACTTCGCTCACTTGAAGCAGCTTTTCGAAATCAAGCTCCTGCTTAAACAAGAGCCCCAAGTCGACCAACCATCTGAGACGAAAGAACGCGTGTCGCGATCCGTGCCAACAGAGAAGGGCTGCTTCTAGGCTGGGATCGAGCCGAAAGGCTGGCACTCCCTGCCACTCGATGTTGCGTTTCGTTTTCCAGGCCTGGTCAACCACTCTAGGGAGGAGGCTTTCTGGCTCAGAAAAGCAGACATGCAGCTCGATCGTCAATGGCGAGCGCTCTTGAACAAGGGAAATGTCCTTTGCCCCGCTCAGAATGCGGGCACCAGACAGCTGAAACCGCTCTGACAGCAGCTTCACTGCCGCATTGAGATCTGTTCGCCCAATCAGGATGTCGAGGTCACGAAAGACACGCGGTTCGCTGAGGTTGAGTCTCGATTGAAGCTCAGGCCCCTTCCAAACAATGGCAGGGATCTGGTTTTCGTGCAGACGCTGCAGCACCCAAGCGAGCTCTTCTGACCACAGATGCGACCGGACCGTGTGTTCGTGCGTATGCACCCGCAATCGCTCTACAACAGAGTCAGGCACGGAATTGCTGGTCTGGCAGGCCCGATAGAGGCTCGGCGTCAACCTGTGAAACTGGGCATCGCGGATCAGGGCATCCCAATCAGTCTCTTGGGAAAAAGAGACCGACTCGCCCATACCTGCTCTCAGCAGAATCTCGCCATGCGCCCAAATACTCAAGCCTAGCCGAGCGTACCAGGCCCTGTAGGCCAGGTAATCAGGGACTGCTAAGAATCACTAGGTACGCTCCGCCTGGGCACGCCCCAAGACATGAAAGCTGCAGTAGTTGGAACTGGATATGTTGGACTCGTCACCGGAGTCATCCTCGCGGATCTTG
The DNA here is from genome assembly GCA_029824495.1 of Fimbriimonadia bacterium. GTDB lineage: Bacteria > Armatimonadota > Fimbriimonadia > Fimbriimonadales > Fimbriimonadaceae > JALGXY01. The sequence goes on along the minus strand of JALGXY010000119.1, from coordinate 1,636 downwards.
GCATCCACACGCTCTGTGTCGATAAGGACCAGGCAAAGCTGAAGATTCTGAGGGCAGGCAGGTCACCGATTTACGAACCTGGTCTTGAAGAGATTCAGAAAAAGGTGATGGAGAAACGTCTTCTCAACTTCACCGACTCAATCGCAGAAGCGGCGAGCTATGCAGATGTGATCTTTATTGCGGTCGGCACTCCCATGGACGCAGACGGCAGCGCCGATCTTGCTGCTGTAAAGGCAGTTGCGAGGGAAATCGGCAAAGGAATCTCCTCCTATACCGTGGTCGTTGACAAATCGACCGTGCCGGTCGGCACCGGAAAAGCTGTTCAGGAGATCCTGCTGGAAGAGTGCGGAGACTCGGCCCTGTTCGATGTTGTGAGCTGCCCCGAATTCCTGCGTGAGGGCTCAGCAGTCGAGGACACACTGCATCCCGACAGAATCGTCATCGGCGCCAGCTCTGAAAAGGCGGCCGAGATGGTCAAGCGTCTCTACGCCAGCATAGAGACAGAATTCCTCCTGACCGATCTTCCCAGTGCAGAGCTGATCAAGTACGCCAGCAACTGTTTCCTTGCCTGCAAGATCAGCTACATCAATATGATCAGCCGATTCTGTGAAGCGCAAGGCGGCTGTGTTGAAGATGTCGCTAAGGGCATGGGATTGGATAGTCGAATCGGAGGCCAGTTCTTAAAGGCCGGACTCGGATGGGGCGGAAGCTGCTTCCCCAAAGATGTCAGCGCCTTGATCTGGATGGGCAAAGAGCTCGGAATGGATGTGTCGTTGCTCGATGCGGCCGTCCAGATCAATGAGGACCAGCCCCAGCACTGCCTTCGAAGGCTCTCGGAGGCCACAGGCGGACTGGCAGGCAAGAAGGTGGCGCTGTGGGGCCTCTCTTTCAAGCCGAACACAGACGATGTCCGAGATGCAAAATCGCTTGAGCTGATCAAAGGGCTTCGCGAAATGGGCGCCGAGATTTACGGCACTGATCCGATTGCAATCGAAGCGGTTCAGGCACTGCATCCTGATGTCACCTACCTTGAGGACCCGCTGGCGACTGCGGCAGATGCCGACGCCGTTGTCTTGGTTACAGAATGGCCTGAGTACGCCGGAATTGAGCTTAACGAGCTCTCTTCGGTGATGAAAGGGAACGTCTTCTTCGACGGCAGGCGACAGTTCACGAAAGCTGAGGCGATCGAAGCCGGGCTGGTCTACTTGACCATCGGCCAATCGAACTGACTCAGCCTCTCATGAGCTTGGCAAGGGTGATGCTCAGCCGAATACCCATCTGGTGAAAGCCGAGCTTGCCAGGGTGGATTTGGTCCTTCGAATAGTAGTTCGGCATTAGGGTTCCATCTGCCGCCAGAAAGTCGGGCCACAGGTCGAGGTAGACGACTCCTGGGAACTTCGAAGGGGCACCTGAAATGGAGCTGTTCACCGATTTCAGAACCTGCCGCCTCTCATTCTCTGGCTCTTGGCCAGCAGGAAGAGGGCTGAGGAGCAGAATCTTTGCATGGGGGAGCTTATCACGCACCTTTTTGAGGATCTGAAAAATCCCAATCGTGATGTCCGCAGCCTCGTCACCTGTTGTGTTGTTCACCCCGACATGAATTGCGACAACCTTAGGAGTGATGTTGTCCAGCTCA
>JALGXY010000118.1 GCA_029824495.1 Fimbriimonadia bacterium | reverse complement strand
TCGGCACTGTCGAGGCAGATAGTCTGACAATTCGATGGATGGAGGAGGGAGTCGAACCTGATCCTGAGCTCGTGGTCGCAGAGGCGGACAACGCCCTCGTGCTTGTCGGCGGCGCCCGATTAGAAATCGGCCGGCTGGAAATCCAAAAGGACCGGTGGCTGACCAGAAATGTCAGGGGCACAGTCAGCAGGATGGACCGTCCTGCGATGTGGTTTGAGGCCGAAGAGGTCGAAATTCTTCCGGGCAAAACAGCCAGAACCCAAAAGATCTCGATGGAGATTGGCGGCGTGAAAATCGGCCCATGGCCAGCCTACAGCTTCAGCCTGGACAATCGAGTCAACACCTTTAAGCTTCCCAAGATCAACCGGCGACCAGATTCTGACTACGGTCTGGCTTGGACGCACGAGCACCTGCTGTCAGAACATCTGGCTGTGCAGGCCGGCTGGGGGCTCTATCCTGGTTCGTACCCATCTTGGGACCTGACGTTTGCCTATTCGCCCCTCTCATCAAACATGACAAGCGCTCGGATCTTCCCTCAATCAGATCTCGAGGAGAGGGCAAGAGATGGCTGGTTCAACAACATCAGGATACGGACTCCAGACGGCGAGCGAGAGAGGCTGCAGAGAAGGCGCGTCACTTACAGCCTCAGCACCCGCTGGAATCGCTCAACGGTCGGCAGACCGATCAACTTTGATTCGGTCAACATCCCGCTGGACGCAGCCGTCGAATTCGGCGGCCCTTCCGGGGGAGGCGGCTGGCTGGCGCAGGCCAGACTGCAGAAGCTGCAGAAGTCGCACGGCGAGGGGTTTGTACAGAGAGCGACTGCATCAGGTTCGCTCATCAGTGCGCCCCTGCCACTGGGAGAAAAAACAGAGCTGAGGGCTCGCGGGGATCTCTTCTCTTCAGTGAGTCGTGGGAACGACTACGGCTGGGTTCGCGGAGAGCTTGGTGTGGTCTACAGAGCTGCCGAGCACCTGACATTTGGCATGGCTTATGTCCGGGGAGTTGCAGGCGGCACTCCAGATTTCGCCTTCGATCCGCTCTTTTCGAGCAACGCAGGTCATATCCGTTTCGACTATAAGTCTGGCCCGTACACCTTCAGGTGGCTGGCCAAGTACGATTTCGATCTCAACAGCTGGTTTGATCGCGAGTATGAGCTTGCGATTGTCGCCGACGGCTTCGAGCCGTTCATCGCGATCCGGCAGCAGCCAGACGAGATTCACTTCGGGATTCGGGTCAGAATGGACGAGCTTCAGCAGATCCTCCAGAAGGGAAAGATTGATCGGACCCCCGAACGCTGATGCACCGAACAACAGTAGAAGTGATTGCCAATGGCCTTTGAAGTCTCCTCAACCGACAGCCGCAATTTCGAACAGTCCTCCCGACTCGAATGGTTGTTGGCAGGCAAGAGCGGAGCTTTCGCCTGCGGCACGGTTTCCGGGGCCTCTGAACGCAGACTGCACGGCTGGCTAGGCGAAAGAACTCCGGAAGGAGGCCGGATCTATCTGGCCGGATTTGAGACCTATGCAACCAGTCGTGGGCAGCGAATCGGCCTGAGCACCAGCCATCATTCTGGCGCTGTCCATCCGCAGGGATTTCAGACTCTCGGACCTTTCAAGGTGGGCCGCATCTGTGAGTGGATCCACGAACTGGGCAGCTTGAAGCTGAGCAAAAAACTAGTCATTCATGACACTGAGATTGCGGCGACTGTCGTCTTTAAGAATCTTGGCGGCCAGCCGGTCCAGCTGAATGTCCGGCCCCTGGTCTGCAACCGCGAGAAGCACGTTCCGTTTCGACAGATTGAGAGTTTTCCTGATCGGGTTGAATTCCCCGAAAATGAGATGCTGGTTCGATTTGAGGACCGCACTCTGGCGATCGGCCACGCGGGTGCGGAGCGCAGCCCATCGACCGGTTGGCACTACCGATTTCAGATGGATGAGGAGGAGGCAGAGGGTGCGGAGCCGCTCGATGACCTCTACTGCCCAGGTGAGCTGAACTGGCTGCTCGAGCCAGGGCAGGAGGCGGTGATCGTCGTGGCGCTTGATAAGCTGCCGAAGCCCGTCCGTCCGCAGAAGCAGGCGCTCAGCCGCCGGCTGATCGACAAGCTTAAGACCGCAGCTTCACTCCACTGTATGGGACCAGATGAAAACCCAAACCTGGTTGTACGCCATCCCGATGGCGCAACCTCAACTCGCGAGGCGTTGGTCGCCCTTCCGGGTCTTTCTGGTGGGCTCGATCAGATGGAGGGCGGAAGGCTCTGGCTGCTGAATCTGATCGCAGGAATGAAGGATGGCGCTCTGCCTGAACTCGATCCTAAAGCTGCTCACCCTCACCGTTCTTCAGATGCTGGCCTCTGGATGATGCAGACGGCATTCCGGATGCTGAATGAGAGCTGGGATGATGAGTTTGCCGAAGCGATTCTCGAGGCCTTTGGCCAGGTGGTCAAGGGGCTCAGTTCCGGCACCGAATCCGGGTTGTTTCTCGACGAGAATGATGGTCTGGTCTGCCTGGACAAGGAAGATGACCGTCTGACTTGGATGAACTCCTGCTGGCAGGGCTGGTGCAGCGTTCCGCGGCACGGCAGGCCGATCGAAGTCAACTCGCTCTGGATCAGTGCGCTTCATACGGCTGAGTGGATCTGCGGGAAGATCGATCGAGACGGACTTAAATGGCGCCTGGCCGCCGAAAAGGCGGAATCGAATTTCAGGTCGACGTTCTGGAATGAGAGGCACGGCGGCTGGCTCGATACGGCTGGCCCCGATGATGCGACTCTGCGCGCCAGCCTCCTGATTGCGCTCGCCTGCCCGTTTTCGCCGATTAAGGGTGAGGCGGCTGAAAGAGCTCTCGACTTGATTGACGCTCATCTTTTGACGCCATACGGCGTGCGATCCTGCTCGCCAGCAGAGTTCAGTTATGAGGGGCGATTGAATGGCCCCCCGAAGGATCTTGCGGCAGCTGCCCACCGTGGCGCGGTCCATTCCTGGCTCTGGGGCTCCTACTGCGATGCAGTCCTGCGGATCCGCGGCGCCGTGCCGACAGGTATGTTCAATGGCCTCGAAGAGATGCTGACGACGCGCGGCATCGGCGGTATCTCGGAGCTGCGTTCTGGTGATGCCCCACACACGCCTCACGGCTGTGTCTGGCACGCTCCTTCTGTGGCCGAGGCTCTGCGAGCAGTGCTGATCGTTGGCCGCCCTGCTCCGGCAAAGGACACAGATTATGGAACCAAGCAGCTCGTCACCCGGTAGTTGGTAGTGGCGGTTGGGCGGATCATCTCCTTAAGATGAGAGGGCAGAGCCCAGCCAAGATGCCAAGTTCTTCTCTCCAAGCCCCGGCGGTGAAACTGCCGGGGATTTTTTTTGCATTTGAGCCTGAGACCCCAGTAGACTTGCCTGCTCCTGGCAAAAATACTGATTGCTTTTGCCAGATTCTTGAGCAAAGTCTATACACTAGTTGTTTGGTGATAAGAAAATGAGGTCTTCTTTTAAGGGTGCTGCACTAGCATCCATAGTCTTTGTTGGTGCGGCTGTTGCACTGGCGTTCGCTGATTCTAGATTGACCGGATCAGATCAGGCGACAGGCGACAACACAGGTCATGACGTTGATGTCAATGGAGACTTTTTGATCGCCGGCTCTCCGGGTCACGATCATTTGGGCTTTCCGACGGGCGCTGCCTATCTTTTTCAGAGGATAGCGGGGAACTGGTCAGAGATTGCAGAGCTTGTTCCATCCGATAGTGCCTTGTATGATGGTGTCGGCTCGTTCGATGCTGTCTCAACAGATGGCACCTTTGCATTTGTCGGTGGTGGTGGTCATGATGGTGGCGGAGCTGACCGCGGGGCAGTCTGGGTCTTCAGCGATCCCGGTTCTGGATGGGTTGAAACGCAGAAGCTTCAGCCTGCCAGCGTAGTTGCTGGCGAAAGGTTTG
>JALGXY010000117.1 GCA_029824495.1 Fimbriimonadia bacterium | reverse complement strand
AACTCCAGCGTAGTCAAGAATCGTCGACGGTACATCGAGGCTGGAGACGAGCTGATCCAGCACTCTTCCTTGTTTTTCTTCAGCAAGACGCGGATCGTAGACAAAACAAGGAATCTTGGTTGTCAGGTCATAGAGCAGAGCCTTGCCGCCCATCCCGTATTCGCCCATCAAAAGGCCATGGTCGCTCCCAAAAATGATGACCGTATTGTCGTGCATCCCGAGCCTCTTCAGATCATCAACCAGGCCGCCAATCACATGATCCATGCCACTGATTGTCTGGTAGTACCGAATGTGGTGCTCCTTCACCGACTGCCTTGTGTAGTTGTATCTGTAAGTCCGAATGCGCCCATCCCTTTGGTTCATCACGGCCTTCGGAATGAACCGATAGGGATCAGATTCCGTGTCTTCAGGAATCTCAAGGTCTAAAGAGCGATAGAGCAGATCGTAAAACTCAGTACCCTTCAGCTTGTCGTTTTCATTGGCAGGCCTGCCCATGTCCGCAGAATTCGGGAAGCCTTCGTACATCGACCGGGTCTGTGATCCATGCGGAACGTTGAAGCTGACTGAAAGACAAAACGGCTTGTCACCCGGCGTCGACTCCAAGAACTCGGTCATCGCTTCACCCATGATAGGTGTGATGATGTTGTTCTTGGCACGATGGTAGGGTCGGGTGCTGGCAGAGTCGTGATCCTTGGGGAAGAACTTGGTCCAGTCGTCATGACCCCACCAGTAGTCAAACTTCTCGGAAGCATTGCCCCTAAAGGTGTAGTACTGAACTCCGAACTTGCCGACAAAGCCAGTGTGGTAGCCATTCTCCTGCAACAGTGCAGGGTAGGTCTGCCTCCACTGATCTTCTGTGAGCTTGTAGCTGGAGGTGAACCCGATCCCGTGGACACGCTCGTACAGGCCCGTCAGAAACGAGACTCTGCTTGGAGCACAGATTGGTTCGGCGATGTACGTGTTCTGAAATCTAACCGATTGGTTAAGAAGGCGATCAACATTTGGTGTTCTCACCCAGGGGTGACCCATCCCAGAAAATGTGCCGTCCCTCTGGTCGTCGCTCATCAAGAAGATAATATTGGGCCGGCTTTCCTGCTTGCCCAACGTCCAGAAAGCGGCACCTGCTGCCATCAATGCACTGACCATAATCTGCTCCTGCTACACGAGTCTGACACGACAGTGAGGTTGTTTCGCACAGCCAACTCAGAGCCCAAGGTGCCAAGATCTTCACACCGGAAGGCAGGCAATAAGAAATGATCACTCCTCTGATCCTCGCATCAGCCTTGATGAGCACCCAACAATCCGACATGAAACAATACAAGACATTCGGAAACATGGGCAAGCAGACCAACATCCTGAAGAAGGATGTTGAGACTGAGCTGTTCAGCTATGAGGGCAAGGGCCTGATCACGCACATGTGGTTCGGCGGCAGCTTCAAAGGCATCCGCAACACGCGGATTCGGTTCTATATCGACGGTGAAGAGCAGCCGTCGATCGATATGGATCTCTGGATGGGTCACAGCATGGGGTTCGGCGACACAACTGCGCCTTGGGGCACGGCCAAGCTCGGCAAAACAGGAGACCCGAGCGGCGTCTACAACTCCTACAAGGTGCCGTTTGGCTCTTCAATTCGCATCACGGGCGAACTCGCACCCGATGCAGAACCAGGTGAGATCTGGTGGATCTTCCGAGGCACTGAGAACCTGCCGCTGATGTATGGCGGGGTCGAGCTTCCTGACAACGCACGGCTGAAGCTGCACAAAGTGATCGACTACAAAGCGAAGCCGCTGGAAGAGTTTGATATCGCCAACGTAGAAGGCGACGGCGCAATCTACCAGGTGGCGATGGAGGCAGACGGAGAGGAGATCCAGGGCAACTGGCGCGACCTCAGCTACATGGAGGCGGTTGTCCGCGCCTATATCGGCGGGGCCAAAGAGCCGATGAACATCTCTTCCGGATTAGAAGACTACTTCCTCGGAACCTACTATTTCAGCCATGGGCGATACGCAAACGAGCTGGCGGGATTGACCCACATTGACAAGGAGAAGAACCGTTTTTCGGGCTACCGATTCCACGATGACGATCCGATCTTTTTCCAAGATGGACTGAGACTGACCAATCGGTGCGGCGAAACGCTCGGTGACGAGGTGCTGCACGGCCCGCCGCCGACGGTCTACACCACGTATGTCTGGCTCTATCAGTGGTAGTCAGAGCCAAACCTAGGAAACTCGGCTGATCCCGTCCTCAGCAATGCCCGCCCGGCACGCGTGATCTGCAGGTAGGCATCGGTCGGCAGGCCTTCCAGCGTCACAAACTGACCATTTGGTGGATTGTTGCTCACCTTGAAGATCGCCGTCCCTTCATCGACCTCGTCGAACATCGCCACATAGGCCATATCCATCCCATATTCGCGAACCTGCTCAAACTGATCCCAGAGAAATCTGCCTCCGCGTCTAGGGATCTGATTGAGCGGAGTCTCAAAGTTTCTGAGGTTGGTCCAGCTGAAGCCGGGGAACACCACTGGCAGATAATCCTTGTCCTTCTCTTTGCAGTAAGCCAGGTCCGCAGGCCAGCGCCGCTGAAAATGCGCCTTCATTGAGGCCTGGTCGTTGTATCGGCCAACGTTCCAAGGACTCGGGATGTCGCAAAACTCGTCAACCAGTGCCTTTCTCTCGCCGGTCCAGGTCACCCAGTCATTCGGCAAACCGAGCATGATGGTGCATCCGCCGTTCTCCTGCCGTTTCAGGAACTCGAACAGCCTTCTGGATGCCGTCGCATCGAACTTGCGGTGGTCGAAGCCGAATCCCCAAAGCGCGACGACGGGAGCTCCCCCGTGATGCATGTAGGCGTTGGTCTCAAGGATCTTCATCTTCTTGACCAGGCGGGTCCAATCACGTTCGATTTTCTGGCAGGTTGCTTCGTCAAAGTCCGTGTCGTACATCACGGCGAATGCACGGCCAGTCTGGTTGGCGGCCGCAATGCAGTTTGCCAAAACAGTGTTGGTCCGCCGATCTCGCTTTCCCGTCGGGTTATCAGGGTCTATCGTGACCGTAAACCGCTGAACGAACGCGCCGTCGATGTCGTAGTCGCGCATCCACTCGAAGTGCCTCAGCACCGTCTTAGGTTGAGCTGAGCTGAAGACCTTCGCTCTCGACCCATCGGCATAGCGGAAGTTGGTCTCAAACTGCTCGTCTTCACCATATTCGCTGAGATCTGGCCACATGTCGACCGTGCAGGTGGGCGGATCTCGATCCACTCCTCCCCAATGGACAAATCCCATTCCGAGGCCGTCCCCCTTGGCCGTGAACCAGCCCTGATATCCGGCCATCACCGTGCCGTGCAGCGACTCGACTACGCGAGCAGAAGCTTGTGGCCCGGCATAGGGAGCCAGTTCTGGGGACATGCCCATCGACAAGGCGCAGACGATCGAAACCATGTCTCCCTTCAACTTTACTGGCATTCTGACTTTTTGGCTATCTACATTCAGGAAATATGATTCTGGTCATCATTCGAGGGACTGCCGAACCGGTAAGTTCGGCCACAGAATGTCGGCAGAACGATTGACTCGTCCAACAGGCAGGATTCGATGCAACGCCGCAGTCGCCTTGGGCCTGTCTCTCGCAGCTGTTCAAACGACAGGAGCGCAAGTGAACGTTGATAAGGCAGGATGGATTGCGCCCGGCACCCAGCCAAACTCGGTCCAGAAGCAGCAGATTAATCGCGGGTATGGGATGTTCATCCACTTTGGGATCAACACCTACTCCGGCAGCGAATGGACCGACGGAACCCTGTCGCCCTCCATCTACAACCCGACAGAGCTGGACACCGATCAGTGGGCCAAAGCTGCTCGTGATGCAGGCATGTCCTACGTGATTTTGATCTCCAAACACCACGAAGGCTTCTGCCTGTGGGACAGCCCCGCGACCCAATATGACGTC
>JALGXY010000116.1 GCA_029824495.1 Fimbriimonadia bacterium | reverse complement strand
TGTTTGAGCTGCTGCTGCGGCGCAGACAGCTCCAGCCAGTAGAACCGAAAAAATCTTCACGTTCAAACCCTATTATGGTTCAAATGAACCTGGTCTTCACCGAGTTGTGACGAGCGAGAGCCCTTTCAGGATCAGTAGACCGTCATCAGACCCGAGCAGTTCAGCAGAAGCCCGCTCTGGGTGCGGCATCATTCCGAGCACGTTTCCGGCCTGGTTGATGACACCAGCAATGTTGGCGGTCGAACCGTTTGGATTTGCCTCAGCGGTGGCCTGTCCGGCTTCATCGACATACTCAAAGGCGATCTGGTCATTGTCCTGAATCGCTTTCAGGGTCTCTGTGTCGCAGGTGTATCGGCCTTCGCCATGGGCGATCGGAATCCGAATCACACGATCGACGTTCTTGGTCCAGCGGCTCGTTCGATTGACCGCCTTAAGGCTCACATCGTGACAGATGAACTTCTGATTTTGATTCAGCAGCAGAGCGCCTGGCAACAGGCCGGCTTCGCAGAGAACCTGGAATCCATTGCAGACGCCGATGACCGGGCCGCCTGCTTCTGCAAACGCTTTCACGGCGGTCATGACCGGGCTGAGCGATGCCATCGCACCACACCTCAAGTAGTCGCCGTAAGAAAAGCCGCCGGGGACAAACACTGCATCAAATCCATTGAGATCTGTGCTGTCGTGCCAGACGTACTCTGAATCGATCCCAACATCTCGTCGCAGGGACCAGAGAGCGTCCTGGTCACAGTTTGAGCCTGGAAACTGGATGACGGCGGCCTTCAATCAACCTCCTCCCACGAAAAATCTTCGATGACAGGGTTGGAGAGCAGCTTTCGGCACATCTCGTCGACTCTCTCTGAATCGACCTCATTCACTTCAACATCGATCACTTTTCCGATGCGGACATCGGCGACTTCGGCGTAATTGAGCGATTTGAGGCGGTCCGCGACCGTTCTTCCGGCGGAATCCAGAAGAGATGGTTTGAGCTTGACGGTGACTCGAACGAGCGGCATGTCCCGGATTTTGGCAGAAGTCAGCGATCTGACCTCCGTCGGCCCTAATAGATAGTGGGTCGCTGGTACTGTTTCGCCATGGTCCTAAAGCTTGGCATCCCCAAGGGCTCGCTGCAGGAGGCCACCTTCAGCCTCTTTCAAAAGGCTGGCTGGTCGTTCCGTGTCTCATCGCGGTCGTATCAGCCTGTGGTTGATGATCCAGAGATTCAGCCGATTCTCCTGCGCCCGCAGGAGATGCCTCGATATCTGGCAGAAGGCGTCATTGACGCTGGGCTGACAGGCCACGACTGGATCGTAGACTGCGGTGCTGACCTGCACGAGATCTGCGAACTTCGCTACTCCAAGCTCACGACCAATCCGATTCGCGTTGTCCTGGCAGCACACGAGGATTCAGAAATCCAGTCGGTCAACGACATGGAGGGCAAGCGGATCGCGACCGAATATGTTCAGTTGACCAAGCGGTGGCTGGAGCAGGAAGGCGTCAACGCAAAGGTTGAATTCTCCTGGGGCGCCTGTGAAGTAAAAGTGCCGACTCTGGTTGAAGCGATCGTTGTCAACACCGAGACAGGCAATTCGCTGAAAGCGCACAGCCTGAAGATTGTCGATACAATTCTCACATCGACGACACGATTTGTCTGCTCGCACGAATGCTGGAATGAGGCCGCCAAGCGAGAGAAGCTTGAGAATATGGCGATCCTTTTGACCGGCGCAATGAACGCCTCAAAGCTGGTCGGACTCAAGTTGAATTTCCCGGCTGACAAGAAGGATCAGATCTTGTCGATCCTGCCTTCGCGCCAGAATCCGACCCTTTCACCACTGGCGGACCAGGGCTGGATGGCTGCCGAGGTGATCTTGAGCGAACAGGATGTTCGAGACCTGATTCCGCTGCTCAAAAGAGCAGGCGGTAGGGACCTGGTCGAATATCCGCTAAACAAAGTCATCGACTGAATTCGGATGGCTGGGTCGCTTGTATTTCGGCTCGTCTGGGCCGATACGTCCTGGTAAGATCAGACTTCACGCGCGCGCGGTTTATGTGGTCAGGCGGATGCCGCAGCGCAGACTGGTGAACAGGATGGACAAGAGACCCCAAATTTTGGCAGCTTTGGCTTTGGTGACAACGCTGCTGCTCACTCCTATGGCGATGGCTCAGGCTGCTGGCGCAGCGCAGAGCGGGGGTGGTGGTGCTCAGAGTGGTGGAGCGGCTGGTGAAGCTGCGCCTCCCAAAAATGAAGATGCAACTAAGGGGCAGGCATCTGACAAGGATGTAGAGATCTCATTTGGCAATGCCGAGTACTTCGGCTATCGCATTTTCATCGAGTCACGCAAGCGCATCAGCGCCTTGTTGAAGAAAGCAACGCAGGATGCGCAAGAGACCGGAGACGCCTTCAAAAGCCCGGTTGGCCCGCTGCTCGCGGCCTTGAACGCGACACCGCCGGAGACCTACCTTTTGGGTCCGGGAGACAAGATTAAGGTTCGGCTCTGGAGCCCCACGCTAGAAGTTCAGGAAGCGACAGTGCAGGTCGACGTTCAAGGCCGAATTCAGGCGCCAGGTACACAGCGACAGATTGTGTTGAGAGGCATGACCTTGGAGCAGGCAGAACGAGCGATGCTGCTTGAGGCGACGAGAGCTGTCAACGAGCCAAGCCTGACGGTAGAGCTCGAAGAGATGCGGACGTTCCGTGTTTCGCTTGTCAACGAAGCGTATCTGCCGGGAAGCTGGGAAGTTCCGGCTACGACTACACTCTTCAACCTTCTGTTGGCGACAGGCGGTCCCAGCCAAAGAGGAAGCCTGAGAAGGATTCAGATTCAGCGAGCAAATGGCGGCACGGTCATGGTCGACCTCTATCCGTTGATCATCGACGGAGACAACGACCAAGATCCTCGACTCCAGCCTGGCGACACAATCATTGTCCACCCAAGCCGAACCAAAGTTCGGGTCTTTGGTGAAGTCTTCCGTCCAGCGATCTTTGAGTTGATTGAAGGAGAGACCGTCGCCGACGCCATCGCTTATGCTGGCGGAATCAAAGCCTCGGGTGTTGCTCAGAGCGTTTCAGTCGATTCGGTCGTTCCTGGCCGAGAGCGCGTCCAGCTCGACATCGATATCCTGAATGGTGACGGCGGAAAACATCTTCTTTACGAAGGTGACGAGGTCGAAGTGGCCAGCATCCGGCCGGAGCAGGTCAATGCGGTCGAGCTGATCGGTGCTGTAGATCAGCCCAGAACCTATCAGATTACGGACGGCATGAGAGTCAAAGATCTTGTCGAGGCAGGCCGAGGACTGCTGCCGGATGCCTACATGGCACAAGCGCATCTTCTCAGGCGTCAATCGGACCAGACCTACGAGCAGCTCACGATCGATTTGGCAGCAGCGATGAGAGGCGAAGAGCCTGCCAACCACCTGCTGCAGCCATTTGACAAACTGCGGGTCTTCGCGATCAAAGACGTCGAGTGGATGCTCGACCGCCGAGTCAGCATCAAAGGCGCGGTCCGCAAGCCAGATGTCCTTCCGCGTTCTGACGGGATGCGGGTGACAGACCTCCTTTTGAGAGCAGGAGGACCGACCCCTGAAGCCAATTTGAGAAGCGCTTTCTTGAAGCGCACGAACACTGACGGTTCACCTGGTCCTCTGATCAAGATTGACATCGAACGGGCACGAGCCGGCGATTCAGAGCACAACATTCTGCTGCAGGACCTCGATGTCCTTGAGCTGTTCACAATGAAGCAGTTGTCGGATACTCCAGAGCAGTCCGTCAACGTGACAGGTGCCGTACTAAGACCAGGAATCTATACGGTTGCAAAAGGCATGACCGTCAACGGGCTTCTCGAATATGTGGGCGGCCCGACCAACGAGGCGAGGCGCGACCGCTTGTTCCTCCAAAGACGAACGCTCGATGGCCTTCTCGGACGATTGCACCGTCTCGACATCAAAAAGGT
>JALGXY010000115.1 GCA_029824495.1 Fimbriimonadia bacterium | reverse complement strand
GGTTCTGAACTGAGAACGCAAAGATCACAGTCATGACCAAGAGGGCCACACCGTAGATCTGGGGCATCTTTGTCCAGTTCTCTGGGTTCTCGCCACCGTTGGTCAGCGACCGCAGAAGGTAAGGAGCCCCCATGCTTGTGAGAGCTGCGCCAGCGTTGCCGACTCCGAAGATTCCGAGAGCTGTGCCCTGTTTTTCTTTCGGGAACCAGACTGAGGTGTACGCGATGCCGACTGCAAACGAGGCGCCTGCAACACCAAAGGCCAGTCCAGCCAGCATGAGGCCGGTGAACGTGGTCATGTAGCTGGTGAGGAAGCAGGCGGCCGCTGAGAACAGCATGACGCCGATGTAGACCGGCTTTCCTCCGTACTTATCAGAGAGGATTCCGATCGGGAGACGAGTGACTGAACCAGTTAAGACCGGGATACCGATCAGCCAGCCAATTTGAGCCTTGTCGAGAGTGAGAAGCTCGTGCTGAACCATAAATGTGATCAGCACGCCGTACATCATCCAGACGGCAAAGCACACAGTAAAGGCAAGCGTGTTCATGAACAGAACGCGATTGCCCATCTTCGTGTCGCTCATGCGGCTATTCTCAAGCACGAGCACTCACCGTTGCTATGACACCTGTCATAAGGGATCAAAGACCTAATGTCTTAAGAATCGACTTAGATATGACACCTGTCATAGCATCAGAAATCTGTGCTGTAGATAATCCGGTTCAGACGTGGCCCTGATCAGGCCGTGTCGGAGAACCAGATTCGATGGCAACACGAAACGCAGTCCCTGGACGAAACGGTTCCGCTCCGCCAATCGGCGAAAAAGTAAAAGTCATTCGCACAACTGACAGCCCCAACTGCACCGGAGCGTGCGGCTGGCTCGCAACAGTTGTCGACGGAACAATTGTTGACTTGAAGCCGGCAGCGGACTACCCCGATGAAGCTTATAACCCTCGCGGCTGTCTGCGGGGCATGTCGATGACCCACCTTATCTATGGCCCCGATAGGCTGAAAAAGCCGATGATTCGGGCTGGCGAGCGTGGTGAAGGCAAGTGGCGAGAGGTCGAGTGGGAAGAAGCCCTCGACTATGTCGCTGACAAGTTTAAAACAGCAATCAAGGACCACGGTCCAGAGTCGCTGCTCCTGTTCAACCAGGTTGTTGGAACTGGCTATGTCCAGAAGGGAGCACAGGTCAGAATGGCCGCCCTGCTCGACATGTCCTTCGGAACCGCCTACGACTTCAATGGCGACATTTCGATGGGCTACACCCAGACTGTCGGCATCGACTCGATTGAGTGTGAAAGCAAGAGCTGGGGATACGCCAAGTACGCGATCCTCTGGTCGAGCAACGTATTCCAGACTCGAATTCCTGATGCCAAATTCTTGACCACCTGGGCAAAGCAGCGAAACAACTGCAAGATTGTCTCAATCGATCCTCGAGCAAGTCAGACCGCCAAAGGCGCAGATGTCTGGGTTCCGATCAACCCGGGTACAGACGGTCTGCTGGCGCTTTCCATGTGCCAGGTCATCTTCGAGAAAGGTCTGGTCAAGGAGAGGTTCCTCCAGGTCTATTCCGACTTCCCGACTCTGGTCCGAGAAGACAACGGCATGAGGCTCCGCGCCTCCGACCTCGGCATGGGCGACGAATCACAATTCGTAGTCTGGGATGAGGGTTCGGGCGGCTGGTACGTCCTGCCGATGGGATCGCTCAAACTTCCCGACGAAGTTCAGCCTGACCTGACCAAGACCGGCACAGTGACGATCGACGGCAAAGAGGTGGCAGTCACCACCGTTCACAACCTGGTGAAAGCCGAAGTGATGCGGGATGAATACAAGCCAGAAAATGTCGAGAAGACCACAGATGTTCCGGCCGAGTCGATCCGGCAGATCGCTGAAGAGTACGCCACGATCAGCCCCGCCAAGATCATCATTGGCATGGGCATCAACCACCGACTCTACGGTGACCTGACCATCCGATCGATTCTGCTGTTGGCAACTCTGGTTGGTGAGCATGGAGCACCAGGCAAAGGTGTCTCGATCTACTCGGGTCAGCATCACTTCCGAGTCGATGTCTCGCCTTGGTGGTTCCCGAACGGCAAACGACCAAACGCCATTCCAGTCCACTACTTCCTGCTTGGAAAGGCGACAGAGACGGCTCACGCCAAGATCAAGTATCCGAAAGATGGGTTCAAAGGCATGCTCTGCAGCCATGCGAACCCGCTGGTCACCGAGTGGTCTGGCCTCATGAAGGAGGCGATCGACAAGCTCGATATCTTTGTTGTCAAAGATTTCCAGATGACTCCGACGTGCGAGTACGCGGACGTCATTCTTCCGTGCCCTTCCTTCTGGGAGAAGTACGAGCTGGTCGGCACCGGCTGCCACCCGTACATCCAGATCCAACAGGAGGTTGTTCCGCCTCAATACGATTCGAAGACAGAGTTTTGGATTGTTAAGGAGCTGGTCAAGCGAATCGATCCGAGCCTCTTGGATAAGTTCGACTACGACGAGTTCGAGGCGATGGAGACGATGCTCAACAACCCCGACTGTCCCGAGTCGATGGGCATTACAGTCGATGCGCTCAAGAAGGGTCCGGTTCGACTCAAAGTCCACGACCCCGAATGCGGGCTTGACGCTCAGATCCAGGAGCACAAACTCTTCCCACCGCGAGCCTATCCGTTCCCCGAGGGAGCTCAACGCGAGTTCCTCAAGACGGGACGCATGGAGTTCTACAAAGAAGAAGAGATCTATCAGAAGATGGGCGAGACAGTGCCGACATTCGTGCCGGCCTTCTCACACATGACCAATGAAGAGCAGGCCTATCCCTTCTGCATCGTGACTCCTCACTCCAAGTGGCGGGTCCACTCCACCCACTCGAACAACAAGGTTCTCCGCAACCTGAACCGCAAGCCAGTGGTCGAGATCCATCCGGTTGACGCTGCTGCACGCGGCATTCATGATGGAGACGTGGTTGAGCTGTTCAACAACTATGGCAGCTACAAGCTCTGGGCTCTGATCACAGAGTCGATCAAGCCGGGCGTGCTCTGCGTTGATCACGGCTGGTGGGATCAGTTCCTGGCTGGAGGCAAAGGCCACTACCACGGTGTCCACACACACCAGAAGATCAAACCGACTCACGAGGCCTACTATCTGCCGGCGGTCTATGCCCCCGGCCAGCACTGGAAGGACACGCGAGTCGACATCAGGAGGTCCAAATAATGGCACGTATGTCGATGCTGATCGACCTGACGCGCTGCATCGGCTGTGATGCCTGCACAATCGCCTGCAAACAGGAGAACGGCACACCTGTCGATGTGTTCTTCGCGAGGGTCTTGAATATCGAGGCCGGGAAGTACCCGAATGTTAAACGGGTCTATGTTCCGGTTCTCTGCAACCATTGTGATGACGCACCTTGTCTGAAGTCCTGTCCGAACAAAGCGATTATTCGTCGGCCAGACGGAATCGTCCTGATCGACCAGGATCGATGCAAAGGCACAGGAGCCTGTGTTGCAGCCTGCCCTTACGGCAACGTCTATCTCTACCGCAAAGATGAGTGGTATATGAACGAAGACGAGCCGTACGAGCGAGACTTTGTCAAACCGAGGCTGAACGAAGAGGTGGCCCGAAAGTGCACCTACTGTTCGCACCGCGTGGACCAGGGTCTCGACCCGGCCTGCGTAGTTGCCTGCCCGACAACAGCTCGAATCTTCGGCGACACAGATGACGAAAACAGCGTCATTTCGAAATACATCGAAGATCAGAAAGTCGAGACCGGTCGAGAGCCGTTCCGGCTTCTGCCTGAAGCCAATACAAAGCCGGCAGGCATGTATCTCGGCACGATGTCGAGCCAGGAGAGCGCAACCCTGGGTGGTCGAGCCGGAACAGAAGCTCCGACTCCTCTGCCGAAAGAATCGCCCCAGGTCGTCGACCGGCACAATCCTGCGCCAAAACCAGCCGAA
>JALGXY010000114.1 GCA_029824495.1 Fimbriimonadia bacterium | reverse complement strand
GAGCTCGCAGACCGCATCAACCGCTTTGCGGATATCGGCGAGCGGAGCTAATTTGGCTCTGGACCACTCATTGCCGCCGAACGGCATAAACTCGATGTATCGCACCGTGATCGGCAGATCTTTGGTCAGGAGAGCAAAGTCTCCGACTTCATGCTCGTTGACGCCGCGCATGACGACCACGTTGAGTTTTAGATTCTTGAACCCTGCCTGCACGGCAGCATCGAGCCCAGCAAGGACCCGGTCAAGATCATCTCGGCCCGTGATCTCTTCAAACAGCTCCTTGTTGAGCGAATCGAGCGAGAGGTTAAGTTCGGTCACTCCAGAATCTCGAATCTGCTGTGCTTGTGTCGGGAGCGTCGTTCCGTTGGTGGTAAGGCCGACGGCCGTGATTCCGGGGATCTTTGAGATTCGAGAGGCGAGCCCCATCCAGCCCTTTCGCAGGGTCGGCTCTCCGCCGGTGAGGCGCACCTTATCGATGCCGAGCGAAGCAAAAACCTCTGTCAGATGTTCGAGCTCTTCAAGGGTCAGCACCTCCGCTTTGGGGGCCAGTGGAACACCCTTTTCGGGCATGCAGTAGCGGCACCGGAAATTGCACCGGTCCGTCAATGAGAGCCTCAGATAAGTCTGCGGGCGACCGAATCGATCAACAAGCGGCTCAATTCCGCTCATCTATCGAAGCGTCTCCTCGAACTTTGCATGGTCGCAGATCGTGATGTGTCCATTTTGACTGATCACGGCGCCGCTCTTCTGCCAGCGACTCATCGTTCTGATCGTCGATTCGACTGTAGTCCCTGCCATTTCGGCGATATCCTGTCGAATCAACGGAATGCTGATGGTTACAGATTTCCCTTCTTCATGGCCATATGACTCGGAGAGCATCAGCAGAATCAGCGCGATCCGCTCGTCAACTCGCCCGATCGCCAGCTTGGCCATCATGTCTGAAGTCTGGCGGAATCGACCGATGGTGCGGCGCATCAACTGCTCTCTAAAGATCATCTGGTCGTCATAGATGCTCTTGATCTGAGTTTTGGGAGCCTTCAGATACCAGGTGTTGCAGACCGCTCTCGCAGCGAGCGGACATCCTGTTCCATCGACGGTGCTGAGCAGTCCAAAAATCTGACCCGGTCCAAAGATTTCGGTGGTGACCTCCTGCCCCGAATCGAAGCTCTTCACCATCTTCACGAATCCTTCGCCCACCAGGCCAAAGAAATCGACATGGCCGCCGTGCATCCAGATGGTCTCGCCTCTCTCGGCGTAGGCCATGTGTGACGTCTCGGCGAGCTCCTCTAAATCATCTCCAGAAAGGCTGTTGAGCAGCGTGCTGGAGCGCAGGACGCTGATGTTGCTGGGGCGGTCCGGTATAGGACCTCTCAAGAGCTGTCCTCCAGCCCTTCGAGCGCAGATTCAGCCCACTTAAGGCCTGCCATCATTGTCGGGAAGCCGACAGTCGTGACCCCCACCATGATCGCATGCTGAATGTCTTCTTTCGTTGCTCCGGCGTAGTACGCCTTTCGGCAGTGGCTTTTCACTGCACTCTCCATGCGGCCACCCAGCGCGATGCCGATCTTGACCAGCTCAGCTTCTCGCCGAGTCAGCGGCCCTGCATCCAGTGCAGCCGCGCCGAGTTCATTGTAGGCTTTGCCCAGGTCAGGGTAGTCCCTCATGAAGTTGCGGAAGTGCTCAGGAATCTTGCGCATCGCTTTAGCTCTATTCTCCAGTCTAGCAAGGTTTAAGCGTATGATCACTGTCATAGGCGTAGGTCGTTGTGAAAGGACAGGCTGAGAAAAATGATTGAAGCCGTCTTGCTGACTGGTGGAGCAAGTCGACGGATGGGCATCGATAAGGCTAGATTGACCATCGACGGCCTCTCTTTAGGTGAGCGCACGGCACGCGAGCTGGAGAAGGTCTGCGACAAAGTGACCGTACTGGGCAAGGAGCCTTTAGCTGGTCGGCCTTTCATCAAAGACTCAGCCGAGCATGCTGGCCCAGCCGCCGCGCTTGCTGCCTTCCACCCTGAACAAGATCTGGTCTTCGTCGTGAGCTGCGATCTCCCTCACTTCAGGTCTGATCTGATTGAGGCGCTCGCGTCCGTAATTGGGGACCATCCTGCTGCCGTTCCGTTGGTCGATGGAAGGCTTCAGCCGCTTTCGGCCCTCTTTCGACGCTCAGCGTTCGCAGATCTGCGTGAGATTGCGCGAGAATGTGAGCATCCCTCTATGATGTCTTGGCTCAAGAAGATGAATATCAACGAAGTGACCTCTGAAGCCCTGGTTGAACTTGGCGCTGATCCCCACTCGATGAGAGGAGTGAACACTCCTGAAGAGCTGCGGGACCTCCTTTCGGAAGGAAGCGGAAGTTGAACGAGTCGCAGCATGGGCAGATGTCAGCCTGGTTCACCGGGCCAAATGCTGAGAATGGCGATCAGTTTCTTCAGATGATCAGTCGGGTCTTTGAGGACTACACCTATTGGCGTCGCAACTACTTTCCCCAGGACGGCATCGTCTTGGGCAGTCACGAGCGGCGCGATAATGAGCCGTTCCAGGATGAGTTTGAGGACCGACTGACCGAGCTGCTGGCCCGGCTGAAAGACGACCTGCCTTTCTACAGCCCGCGGTATGCCGGTCACATGATGTCCGAGCAGACTCTGCCCTCCATTGCAGGCCTGTTCGCCGGGATTCTCTACAACCCAAACAACGTCTCTGTCGAGGCCGCCCCGGTTACTGTCGACCTTGAACTTGAGGTCTCCTGCATGATCTCAAAAATGCTGGGCCACGATGGCCGGGCTTGGTCGCATATCACAAGCGGCGGCACGGTCGCCAACTTTGAGTCTCTCTGGCTGGCCCGCACCGTTCGGCTTCTGCCGTTCTTGATTGTCGATATTGCCAAGCAGATCGGACTTGAGAACCCTCTCGGGACTTCAGATCGTGATCAGCTTCTCAATCTGAATCCACAGGCATGCCTCGAGGCGTTTGAGCGGCTCGATCTCGCAGCGTCAGGGTCCGCGAGTGTGGGGCATGAGCGGTTTGTAGAGGCGT
Source organism: Fimbriimonadia bacterium (assembly GCA_029824495.1). Classification (GTDB taxonomy): domain Bacteria; phylum Armatimonadota; class Fimbriimonadia; order Fimbriimonadales; family Fimbriimonadaceae; genus JALGXY01. The sequence continues at coordinate 921 of JALGXY010000114.1, read as the reverse complement.
ATCAGGCCAGCCATTTCAGCCCTGCTGACGCGGGCATCGCAGAAGCTGCCGCAGCGGCTGAATTAGATCTTGTCCTGCTGGTGCCTCAGACCGGTCACTACTGTATGCCGAAGGCGCTCGACCTGCTGGGGCTGGGGCGGCGATCTCTTGTTCAGGTTCCGGTCGACTCTGACTTCCGGATGGATACGGCTGCTCTGCGGTCGATTCTCTTAGATCTGGACCGAGAAGGAAAGACGCCCTTGGCGGTCGCTGCAATCATGGGTTCTACGGAATGCGGCGCGGTCGACCCAGTCGACCAGGTCCTTGATATCCGGGCCGAAAGAGAAGCTGCTGGGCTCTCCAGTTTCTGGATCCATGCGGATGCTGCTTACGGGGGCTACTTGAGGACGATGGTCGTGCCGGAGCGGATCGGCTTGGGCGCTCCGACGACCCGCGTCATGGTCGCCGGCAGAGAACTCGATCTGGATATCTCGCTTCCCGACCCGGGCGCCTGCAATGCGCTGGAGCGGCTGGGCGAGTGCGATTCGATTGCCGTCGACCCTCATAAGCTTGGCTACGTGCCCTATCCGGCTGGCGCCGTCAGCTTCAAATCTAATCTGGTCAAGCCTCTGGCAAGGCAGGAAGCACGCTATATCTCTGAACCTTCTGAGGGCGTCGCAGCCGAAAGGGATGACCAGTCGATTGGTGTCTACATCTTGGAGGGCAGCAAGCCTGGTGCTGCCGCAGCGAGCCTCTGGTTGAGCCACACGCTTATCCCGCTCGACTCGACCGGCCATGGTGTTCTGATGCAGGAGACCGTTCGGTCTGCCGCCGAACTCTATACACTGCTCGAGCGGTGGCCGGAACTTGCTGGCGCGAGCACGGTTCAGGCAGTCCCTCTCTGTCCGCCTGGATCGAACATCGTCTGCTTTGCGTTCAAAG
>JALGXY010000113.1 GCA_029824495.1 Fimbriimonadia bacterium | reverse complement strand
GGATTCAGCACCCCAGTTGACGTCCTCATCCGGCTCCCAGGTGTCTGCACGTCCGCCCGCAAAGCCGAATGTGCGGAATCCCATGGTCTCCAGCGCAACGTTTCCGGCAAGGATCAAAAGGTCGGCCCAAGAGATGCTCTGACCATATTTCTGTTTGATCGGCCAGAGGAGCCGCCGTGACTTGTCGATGTTGCCGTTGTCAGGCCAGCTGTTGAGCGGAGCGAATCGCTGTTGGCCCCGTCCGCCACCGCCGCGGCCGTCAGCAATTCGATAGGTGCCGGCACTGTGCCACGCCATGCGGACGAACTGAGGTCCGTAATGACCAAAATCAGCGGGCCACCACTCCTGTGAATCGGTCATCAACTCGCGCAGGTCCTTTTTCAAAGCCTCGTAATCGAGGTCTTCAAACGCCTTGCGATAATCAAATGATTCTCCGAGCGGGTCCGACTTTGTAGAGTGCTGGCTGAGGAGATCGACACGAAGCTGATTCGGCCACCAATCACGATTGTTGGTGCCTTCACCGGCGGATCTCATATGGGGACATTTCGGTTCTGTTGACATGGCTTTTTCTTGTTCTCTCAATTCTCTGTTTGGCAGTCAGGGCAGAGACCCCAATAGACGACTTCGGCCTCGTCAATGACAAAGTCGTGGTCGTCGTTAGGCTGAAGGCAGGGCTTGACGCCAGCAGCGCAGTTGATATCGACTGTCTTGTGGCATTGGCGGCAGATCAGGTGGTGGTGGTTGTCGCCGACCCGAGTTTCGTAAAGGGCTGGACGCCCTGCTGGCTCGATGCGGCGAAGGATTCCAGCGGCAACCATGGCGTTGAGATTGTCATAGACCGCCTGGCGCGAAAGGGAGCCGAGCTTCTGCCGAGCTGCCTGTTCGATGAACTCTGCGTCCTGGTGCTTGCCTTCGTGCTCGACGACCTCAAGGACTGCCAGTCGAGGCGCAGTGAGGCGCAGATTCGACTGTTTCAGCAGCTCCAAGACTTCGTCGGTCACGTCTCTATTCTGGCGCACTATCTGGACAAAGTCAAGATAGTGCGCTGCGACTTTTCCCCAGCGCGAGCGATCAGGCCGTTACGGCCGCTTGACGCTTCTGTGCCAGGTGCATCTTGACGGCGAGGAATGCGGAGACGATGCAGAGGCTGCCGGCCAGCACAAACGCCGCGCCGTAGCTGCCGGTCATCTCCTTGGCCATGTTTCCTGCCGCGATGCCGACCACTCCGGCGATGCCATAGGAAGTGAAGACCCAGCCGTAGTTGGCGCCGAGGTTCTTGGCTCCAAACAGGTCGGCTGTTGCAGACGGGAAGAGCGCGAAGTTTCCACCGAAATTGAACCCGACGATCGAGGCTGCCACAGCAAGTGTGAGCTCGGTGTTCATGCCGGCCAGCAGGAACATCATCACGGCCTGAAAGCCGAACATCGAAACGAACGCGCCTGTGCGGCCGACTCGGTCTGAAACAAAGCCCCAGACTACGCGGCCGACTGCGTTGAAGATCGCCAGCCATCCCACGGCTGCGGCTCCCGCAGCGAGCAGACCTTCTGTACGGCCAGCGTCAAGTCCTGGCCCGGCTGCGGCGATGAGCTGTTCACCAGCAAAGTCTTTGATGATGCCGATCACCATCAACCCGGCTAGAGCGCCGCTGAAGAACATCAGCCATAGGGTGACGAATTCAGGTCGGCGCAGGGTGTCCTGCCAGCTGCTGTCGGTCTTTGCCACTGCGGCAGTCTCTGTGCCTGGAGGGTTGCGAAGGAGCAGCGCACCGATCGTGATGGCCACAAAGCAGATCAGGCCATGGACGGGGAAAAATTCCTGGATCGAGTTGCTCTGCAGATAGCCGAAGGCACCCACGGTCTGGTCCTTCAGAATAAATGCGCCGAACCCAAACCCAGCGACTGCCAGGCCGGAGACGAGCCCTTTGTGTTTCGGGAACCACTTGACCAGAGCGGCGATGGGGCAGACGTAGGCGAAGCCGATGCCTGAGCCGGCCAGGAATCCGATCGTCCCCCAAAGAAGGAGCAGTCGGTCCATCTCACCGGTGCTGCTCAAGTACTGGTTGCCGAGCGTGATGCCCGCAGTGACGACGGCAGCAATGATCCCCATCGGGACGTACTGGAGCATCGGAAACTGCTCCTTATCCACCTTGGCAGACAGCGCGTGGTAGAGCATCAGAAGCAGTATCGCGGTCGCTCCAGTGAAGGCCGCATGAGCCAGATAGAACACGATCTGATTGCTCATCGAACCGGCAAGCATGAACCCGATTCCCATCAGTGAGCCGCCGATGATCGCGGGAATCCTCGGCCCCATGACGTCCTGAAGCCGCCCGGCGAGAACCATCACGAAAGCAAACGACAAAATGCAGATTGAAAATGCGTATTTGAGATAGCCGCGCTGGGTTGTCTGCAGCGCTTCGACAGCAGCTTCATCGGCGACAACAGTCATGCCTGCAATGCTCTCGTCTGCAGCCTCCATTGTGACCTGCTGGGCCTCGGTGATGACGGTGGGGAAGATCTCTGCCTGCAGGGGCTGCCAGAAGATGCTGTAGCCATAGACGGTGCCGAGAATGAGCTGGATGATGATTGCGCCGATCAGAACCTGCCAGCGCGTGGAGGAGGAGGTTTTCTTGTCCTTTGTCGTGGTCATGCGTGTGCTCCGTCCGGGGGAGACGGGTCCGAAGTGCGACTGCACGATTCTGTGCTTGTGCAATCGGGAAGTAGTGTGGGATCGGGCTGCTGTTCGCAGCTCAATTTCGGCGTTTGATTCCGGCCCGAAATCTCTCCAATCACGTCTCCCAGATTACCTTTGGGGAGAGTCAGTACCTAGGCGGAGATCCCGCACAAAAATGACCTCGCCAGGGTGCTCTTCAAACCCTAGTTTGCGATTGACTTTAAGCATAGGGATGTTGCGGTCATCGTTCTCTGTCTTCAGCCGCTTTGCCCCGAGCGAGATGCAGTAGGCGATCATTTTGACCTTCATTGCATAAGCCAGCCCTATTCCTCTGTGCTCTGGGACTACCCCAGTAAAGCCAGTGAACATTTCGCCATCTTGGGCCGCGGCTGATTTGATCACGTCGCTGAACCCGACGAACTCACCTTGGTAAAGAGCGACGCCATAACCGTCCTTATCAAGGGTTTTCGATTTGAAGACGACGTTGTCAAAGTCCTCCCACTCCTCCAGCCCGAAATACTCTTCACCAGGTGTTCCGTTGAATGCCTTCAAGAACTGATCATAGAACTTCCTTCGAGTCGCATCAGGCAGGTTCAGACGAGCGAGAGTCGTGAACTCATAGGCTGATATGTCTGCAGTCAATGATGACCGTGAGTGATGCTCTAGATCGAAATTTCGAAGGTTCAGATAGGAGTTGTAAAGGCTGGCGATTCTCTCAAATCCCTGCTTTTCTGCAAACTGGATCCCTGCTGGGTCGGACTCCTCCGCTGCTGAGAGCATAACCAGAGGAGCAAACTTCTTGAGGTATCTGGTCGCCTGGTCAAAGAGCTCCGTCCCGATGCCACATCCTCGACTGTTTTGATCAACAATGAGCTCGACTCGAAATGAGTTCTTGGGGTTCGGTGCGTACTGTCCGGTTCGGACGTATCCAACGACGTTGTTGTCAGCGAGTGCAACCAGCCTTTTAACCGGCTGGGCCGAAGGGTACTTCTGAACGCTCTCAACAAACTCCTCGACTGTAACAGGCGTGAGTGTGTTTCTCGTGAACAGGCCCGCGACTGCCGCCGCATCTTCTGCAAGGTCGAATTCTCTTATTGTCATTTGGACTTGTCCATGCCGGCACTGCTCAGAGGCTGTTAAAGAGAGGATTCCGACAGCCTGAGAAGGCGCTAGATTGGTGGGTCGTAAATGCGACTCGCAGTGTGATCTTGCCTTACGAGTTCTTCTTGGCCAACCTCTAGGATTGACACAATCATGCCCAGCGAGACGGCATCAGGGTCAAGCACCGAGGTTCTTCATTGGCCGCTGCC
>JALGXY010000112.1 GCA_029824495.1 Fimbriimonadia bacterium | reverse complement strand
ATGTACATTGGTGGGCACAGCAACGCAACCGGCGACCTGATGTATTCGAAGAACAACTCTCGCAACGACAAGGCCATTGCTTCCCGCGATCTCAACACCCTCATCACCGCCTATTGCGGCGATTTTGGCAACAGAAGTCGTGGCATCGAAGATGACGTTGTGACAGGCGGCGAGTATGTCGATGAGAAGATTGTCTGCGGCACAGATCACATCAACCTGCCCAATTCGAGCGGTGTGGCCGGAGAATTGCAGATCATTTCTTTGGAATGAGGCTGAAACCGGCTCTTAGCCTGCTGACCGCAGGCCTGCTCGCCTCCGGCTGCATCACAATCGGCAGCTCAGGCAGCGTGACGAATTCGACCGACACAATCTCGAGCAGATTCGATGTCCGGGCGGTTGACCAGCTGCCTGCTTCAAGCTCGCAGAGGGCGTTGGCGATCAACAACTTCGGCTCAGTTGTCGGCAGTGATTCTGGCCCTGATGGCCCCCGCGGGTTCTTCTGGAACGTCGATGACGGCACAACCAGCATGCATGGCGGCAGCCAAGGTCAGACAAGCGAAACAACAGACATTGCAGACGGCCCTGTGGCCAGCGGCTGGTACGACAATACAGCACATGTCTCGGCTTATCTATCTGAGTCTGGCGGAGCAGAATTCCTCGACCCCTACTTCTCTGCTGGTACGGATGCACGAGCCTTTGGCGTCAACTCGTCTGGCACTCTGGTCGGCTCGTACAATGATGGTTCTGGAGACCAGGCATTTCGAACGGTCAACGGCACGGGCCAAGATATTCCCGGCCTTGTCGGCGAAAGCGAAGCTCGTGGCATCAACCAGTTTGGCGACACGGTCGGCTGGCAAAAGACCGGCGGGCTGAGCCAGGCATTTCTCTCCTCAGGTTCTTCGGTCACACCTCTCGGCTATCTGCCGGGCGGATCAGAGAGCTCTGCAGAAGCGATTTCCCGCTTTGGCTCGATCGTCGGCTGGAGCGGATCGGCCTCAGGGATCCGTGGATTCGTTCTTCCTGCCGGGGGCAGTATGGTCGATCTGGGCGTCCTTCCCAGCCAGTCTGAAAGCCGAGCAAACGGCATCAACAAACACGGCGTAGTCGTCGGGAGTTCTGGCAGCCGGGCATTCGCCTGGAAAGATGACAAAGGCCTGATCGATCTGAATTCGAGGCTGAATCACCGGTCGAAAGGCTGGACTCTCATCGAAGCCTACGATGTCAACGATCATGGCTGGATCGTCGGTCGCGGGCTCCTGAACGGCGTCGAACGAGCCTTTGTAGCAATTCCAAACTAGTGGCGATAGTCACCGTTTTGTCTGTAGACTCGCAGCCATGAGTCTGACACGACGCGAAATCCTGGCCGGCAGTGCCTGTGCAGCCGTCACTCTTTTCGCCGGAAAGGCGCTCGGTGTCCAGGCCGAGAGGCCGCTCAAAATCGGGTTCATCACCGATGCCCATTATGCCGATGCCGATTCACGCGGCAGTCGACATTACCGAGAATCGATCGACAAGCTGAGAGAAGCGGTCGAGGTTTTTCGCCGCGAAGGAGTCGACCACATTGTCGAGTGTGGTGATCTGATCGATGCAGCCAACAACTCTTCGGCCGCAATAGAGCTCCGCTTCCTGAAGACAATCAACGCTGAGCTCGCCAAAGCAGAAGTTCCACGAAGCTATGTTCTCGGCAATCACTGCCTGGCAGCCTTGACCAAAGACCAGTTTTTAGGAGCTGTCGGCCAGAAAGAGAGCTGGTACAGCTTCGACAAGAACGGCTGGCATATCGTCATTCTTGATGCCTGCTTCCGCCGGGATGAGACCCCTTACTCCGCCGGTAATTTTGCCTGGACTGACACGGAGATTCCGCTTGAAGAAAGAAGATGGCTGCGGCGAGATCTCGCTCAGACAGACAAGCCAACACTCGTCTTTGTTCACCAGCGCATAGACAAGGAGCCAAAGAACTTTCACGCGATCCATTCTGGCAAAGCTGTCCGGCAGATCCTGCACGAAAGCGGCAAGGTCGCGGCGGTTTTTCAAGGCCACAATCATATCAACGAACACCGCCAGCTCGGAAAGATCTCGTACTTGACAATGGCGGCGATGGTTGAGGGTTCAGGAGAAGAAAACTCCTGCTACTCGATCCTGACCTGCGAGGCGGACGGGCAGCTCACGCTAACCGGCTACCGCAAACACGCGAATCACCCGTTTCAGGAATCGTGATCCCATTCAGGAATCTCGAAGTGTTGAAATTCGATTGAATACCCGTTTGGATCCCACGTGAAAAAGTGATAGATGCCGTACTGCTCGGAAAGCCGCGGCTCGCCATCGACTTCACACCCTAAACCTGAGAGTCGTTCGAACCAAGCATCGACCTGATCGGTCTGAATTGATATAGTTGTACGCTTCGGCTCAGGCGTCGCCGCATCGGCTGAACAGAGGGCGACAAATGCGCCCTTGCTCACGCGGTAGATCCGACAGTGTGCTTTGGCCAACGCCAGCTCCAGACCCAGCACCTCCTCATAAAACCGTGCCGACTCTTCGGGCTGATCGGTCATCAAGAAGGTGATGAGCTGGTTGGTCGAAGGCGCGGACATCAGAACTGCGGAATGTCGAGGGTCTGACCAGTCTTCATCGCCTTCTGACCAATGATCACTCCGGCTGCATCAATACGCCCTTCATTGAAGTCAACGATTGTTTCGGTGTCTTCGTTTGCGACAGCATCAACAAAGAGCACGAGCTGATTTCGAGAATCGTCGCCTTCAACGTCGAGTTCATACGGGGCTCCACGGTGTTTCCACGGATCATTGGAAACCTTGAGCGTGTTGCCCGATTTGACCTGACCGGTGGATAGAGAATCGGTTCGGGCGCCAGCCTCCTGGAAGAACATGCCCTTGCCCTGAGTCAGGTAGAGCGTGCCTTTCGTGCCCATGATCAGCTCAGACGCGCCTTCATAAGCGTTGGTCTGGATCGAAGAGTAGGTGCAGATGACTCTCTTGGTTCCCCCAGCCTCTCTCGGCACTTCGTATTCGTAGTGAAGGAACACGTTGTCGTAGACCTCACGACCATCGCGATAGTAGTCGATTCCACCCAGCCCGCTCACACGCTTCGGCTGTGAACCGAGCATCCAGTTTGTGACATCAATCTGGTGGCTCGCCAGCTCTGTCATCAGCCCGAGGGAATACTTGTCATAAAGCCGCCAGTTAAGCTTCTGCTCCAGTCGATCGTAATCAGGATCGCCCGGCTCGACCGGAAGAGCACGTCGCCAGCTGCCGTTTCGGTGCCACTGACACTTGACCGTGGTGATCTCGCCCAACATGCCATCCAGAATCAACTCATGCGCCTGTTCATAGACCGCGTTCGCGTGACGCTGAAGACCGACCTGACAGACGAGGCCTTTCTTCTGGGAGACGGCGACCATCTCATCCGCCTCAGCGATTGAGTAGGTCATTGTCTTCTCACAGAAGACATGGCAGTCATAGTCCATCGCCTCCAAGGCAATTTCGGCATGTGTGAAGAGCGGGGTGGCGATGATGACCGCCTCAGGCCGCATCTCCTTGAGCATGTTCCTGTAATTCGAGTAGCCCTTGACCCCGCCAGCTGCCTCCTTGCCGATCTCGAGATGAGGCGGGTAGTTGTCGCAGACAGCAACAATCTGAGCCGCTTCAATTGTCGCAAGACGGCGTGTAAGGAACGTGCCTCGTGAACCTGTGCCGATGACGGCAATACGTACTGGAGCCTTGCGGCTCTCTGCGGCCATCAGTTTTTCTGAGAGGAGCGCCGAGCCGCCCAGGACGAAGGCTGTCGTGCCTTTCAGGAAATCGCGGCGATCAAAGTCGTTTTCAAACATGGTCAAGGTCGAGCCATTCGATCTGAGAGTTTTGCTGATCGGCACTGATCCACGCGAATCGCTCGACTCTACAGAACCTCAGCAGCTAGGGCTGTGCCTGCGATGATGCAGCAGGAGTCCTGCGACTCGATTCTCTGGCCCGATTCAGGCCTGATGATCTCCGCCTCTCTGCCGTCCCCAAACCGGCCTGCCGATGAGGAGAGTCCTCGGTTCTTAAGCTTCACGGCCCCTACGATCTGTTCAGGGTTGAGGGGGTCTCGAAGATCGATCGGCCACTCCTCTTGACCATAAGCCAACACTGAGCTGGTTCCGCCGTTGATCAGTGCTGAGTCGACTCGGAAACGGCGCAGGATTGCAGCCGATCGGTCGAGAGCGTAGCCTTTGCCATAGCCGCCAAGATCGAGCCTGATCCCCGGCTGGAGCTCCACTCTTCCACCTTGCCTGTCGAGCTTCATTCCCGGAATCAGACTCGGAGAACCTGACTCAGACAAAACAACTGATACGTCAAAGTTTCCGGCTGTTTTCTTAAACCATTCTATGCAATCGCTCAGTACCAGAATCAGCTCGTGATCGGCTTTGATCGAGCATCCTTGAGCCCGTCGATTCACCCGTGCTAGTTCTGAGGCCGGGTCGAATCGTGAGAGCAGCTGCTCGACCCGATGAATCTCGTTGAAGGCCTCTTCAACTGCCGCCTGTTCACCCTCAACCTGCTCCCCAGGAATACTGATTTCGAACAACGAGGCCATCGCTTCGGTCTGGTAGGTTCTGCACACCGACATGAGATCTGATCGGCGAATTCACACTTTGTCGTGAACTTTCGCCGCCAAAAAGAGTATTAACACACACATGCCCCGATTTGCCATCCTTGCCAAGGCTGCGGTGATCGCTGTTCTCGCAGTTTCACCGCTGATCTCCTCTGCACAAGAGATGTCAACAGAGAGCAAAGAGGAGGTCATCTCACGAATGACCGACGTGATTGAGCGCCATGCATTCGTGCCAGGGGTCGACTTCTCTCTTTGGGGGGAGTTCCTCGAGAAACGGCGAGCATCGATCGATCAGGCCGATTCCGTCCGCAGCTTCTCAATATCGGTCAATCGGGCTCTGCGTGAGTTTGGCTTCAGCCATATTCGGCTGATCACTCCCGAAGCAACAAAGCGGCGCAACAGCGGCGGCGGGCTCTTGGCTCAGTCACGGTTTCAGCGTGAAGAGCGGCCGAATGAGAGCTTAGAGTGGGTCGATGATGAGACTGCACTGCTCAAGATCAGATCGTTCGGCTCCAGCTACAGCCAGAAGAAGATCAATGACCTGATGCGCGAGGTTGACGAGAAGGCTCAGAGTCTGCTCCTCGACCTTCGTTACAACGGTGGAGGCTCAGTCGGCAACATGAATCACCTGCTCAGCCACTTGATGCCAGACAGAACGGCTTACGGCACATTCGTCACACGCCGGGTTTACGATCGGTGGCAGATCGCACATCCTGAGGAAGAGGTCGAGCTGAGCAAGGTCGCTGAGTGGAGCAAATCTAAGATCCGCACGCGACTGAGAAAGCACGAACCCTACTCTGGCCAGATCGCTGTTCTGATCAACCGCGGCTCTGCGAGCGCGGCAGAAATCGGCGCTGAAGCACTGCGAGAAACGATGGGAGTCCCGGTGGTCGGATCACGCTCGCGTGGAGCAGTTCTGGCATCGAAATTTGCTCGTCTGCCTGATGGCTGGTCGCTTCAATATCCGGTCAGCGACTATGTAACGATCAAAGGCCGCAGGCTCGAAGGCGCCCCTGTCGTCCCCGATGTCACGATCAACATGAGGCGGTCAGAAGAGAGTGATCCGGTGGTCGATGAAGCAGTTCGGCAGCTCCTTCTCGCACGAGAAAAAACTGCCGAATCAGACTCATCTAGTGATGGTGACGATGACGGCGACGGCCGTCTCGCCGCTTAATAGGCTTTGGCGAAGACCACGCGCTTTTCAGAGGGTTTCCCTGAATAGACACAGGTGCCTGGCTCATTGTCGCTCGGGTCGAGCGGCTCAATCGGAATACAGCGGATCGTCGCCTTGGTGATCTCGCCAATCTTCTCCTCTGACTCCTCGGTTCCGTCCCAGTGAGCGAGAACGAATCCGCCGCCGCCTTCGCCTTCAAACGCTGCCGTGAACTCATCCCAGGTGTCGACACGGGTTGTGTTCTCTTCCCGGAAAGCGAGAGCACGCGCGAAGATATCTTCGTTGAACTGCTCGAGCATCTTCACGATAG